>JAGWSK010000250.1 GCA_028869355.1 Alphaproteobacteria bacterium
CATGGAGCCGGTCAAGGCCTTCGATGACGTGTATTGGATGGGAACGCCAAGCACCTCGAGCTGGCTTCTCACTTCGGACGACGGATACATCCTGTACGACACCCAGCGTGTTTACGATGCCGAGGACGTTCTCGTCGGCGGCATGAAAAAGCTCGGTCTCGATCCTGCCAGGGTGAAATACGTCGTGGTCTCTCATGGCCATGCCGGTGAATCCGGCGGTGCCTGGTTGTTCCAGTCGCGCTATGGCTCTCATATCGTCATGAACGACTGGGATATGGTCGAGGCTTCCGTCAATGGCTATCCGACGGGTAAACCAAAGCGCGACATGACTGCCACGGATGGCATGAAACTCACGGTCGGCAACAGAACGGTCACCCTCTACTTAACGCCGGGGCATACACCCGGAACGATCTCCAGTATTTTCCAGGTGCACGACAACGGCCGGCCGTTGACCGTCGTTTATTCGGGCGGCACCGAATTCAATTTTCCCAATGACGTGCCGCATTTTGACCAATACCTCGCGTCGGAGCGCAAGCTTGCGTCGCTCGCGGCCGCTGCCGGCGCAACCATTGTGTTGAACAATCAGTCGCAGTTCAATGAAGCGGCCACCAGGCTGAGGATGCTAAAGGACCGCCATCCCGGCGAGCCGCACCCCCTGGGCGTCGGGACAAACGCAGTGGCGCGGTATTTCAAGATTGAAGACGAATGCGCGCAAGCGGTGCGACTGAAGCTGGTAGCGGCTGGAACAACCAGCGCCCGATAAACGAATTGAAATTCGGGCAGGCTACGATGCAGATATGAAAAAGCCCCGGCACGGGATGGGCTTTTTCGGGGTTGGAGACTGTCAGCGTCTGTATTTCAGATCGATTGAGCCGACGCCCGCCGCGATTTCCGCACCGCTGAGCCCTTCGACGCTGAGCGGTTGCAATTCGATCGAACGGTCGAAACCGCCAATCATGGCGTTGGCGCCGACGCCTGCTCCGAGCGCGACACCGGCGGTCACCCCACCATAAGTGCCCTGCAATACGCCGGGCTTAAGGTTGGACGCCGGAGCGAAAACCACCCACGTCAGCGTGCCGCCCTTCAGATGTCCAATATCCAGCCCAAGCTTTGAAACGTGGCCGCTATACAATTGCCTGCGTCCAACCGACGGATCGAAGCGGCAATTCAGATCCGCGGAAGACCCGATAATGAAGCCCGTTGAAGACGATTCGCTGCATGTCAGAACGCCGACCTTAACGCCCGAAGCGGCGTCAGCGGAAACGAGAGATGCGCTCAGCGCAAATGCGCAGCCGGCAATCGCCAAAACACATGTCTTCGTCATTATGACCTCCTCCGATGTGCGTGCGCCCACAGAGAGTTGCACGCAACTGCGCTTGAAACGCCGCTGCGGGAACGGGGTTCCACAAAGCCCTCACCCCGGAACGATTTCAGGGTTCCCTGTAAGGACAGCGCGTCTGGCCGCGGCGTGATGTGGGGACCCAAAGGGGCGTTCTCTGGCGAAGACTGAAGGAACGACCACTGTTGTCGAGTTAGCGACCATTCAAGGCATTCACGGTTTGGTCCCTGGACGACCCTTATTGGACAACGAGTGGGTTCAGCATCGACACGGGGCTGGTCACAGCGCCGATCGCAGTCGGGCTTCCGACGTAGTGCTGATAAACGGCAAGCTGGTGATGCATGCCGGGCTGGGCCGGAACGAACTGGAACGATTCCTGTCCCTGAGCATCCAACGTCACCGAGTAGGCTCCCGGCTGTTGGCCGAATTTATCGAAACCGAAGGCGATGACTTCCTTCGCACCCTGGAAATGTCCCCATCCTTCGGCGATTTTCGGGCGGCTGCCGCTTGCCGTCTCGTAGAGCTGCTCCTGACCCTTCGGCCCCGCCTCGATCTTCCATTGCACGGCGCCCGGCCGCACGATTTGCGTCAGCGTCACGGAATCGGATTCATTCCGGAACGCGCCATAGGTCCAGCTTCCGGTTCCGAAATCCCACAACCATGGAAAGGCGCCCAAAGCGACGGGAGAATGAAATGCGATGCCGCGAAGCCGCCGCGCGGGATCGTCCACGGTTGCGCTGTATTTGACCCAGCTTTTGCTGTTCGGCATTTCGATCGTCAGCACGAAGCCGACACTGTAATTGCCGTCGATCGTCGCTTTGCCGTTGTAGCGAATAAGGACATCGATCGGTCCGGGCTTGACGATTTCGGCCGTAACCGAATCCGAATTCAATTCGCGGACCGTTCCTTTCTCGTCGGTGACCGTGAAACCGTTCAATCCCTTCCCGATGTCTTCCTGGCGGTAGGCGACGGACAACACCAGCGGTGAGGCCGACTTTCCGAACCGGACGGCGCCCACGGAAAAGGCGTCCGCCGTTTGCGTCGCGCTCAACCCGTTCGCGGTGACGGCGGGCGTTACATCGTTGCCGAACTCGACACGGTAGGCCTGCCGTTCCAGCGGGCCAATCGAAACATTGAAGTTGAGGTCGAGCGATCTGATCGAATTACCCGGCCAACGGGATTCCACAGCAACCTGCGCTGCAACCTCCTTGTTGTTCAACAGAAGGCGAACATGCGCGGGATCATTCAGGGTCCCTTTCGCAAGCGCTACTAGCGCATTTACCGGATAGTTGGTTCTTCGAATGCCGGCGGTTTCCCGGACGGAAAGGTCCGCGCTCCCAGCCGATGCTCCGTATCCACCGTTTGTCAGCCAGCCATACGAAACGAGCGCAATCAAACACAGGCGGGGTAGCCTCAGCATGGGAACTCCACCCTCGTACCGGAACGTCCGGCATCATGTTCCATAAATCAGGCTATTGCATCGCTGCCGTCCGATAAAGAGCGCGGGTACCGGTCAGGACCTTCTCAGACAAACAGCCGGACGCGCTCCGAGGCAAGGCCGCATATCCACTCCTGGGAAGAGCGGACGTTCCGGTAGCGTTCGGCAGACAGCCGGATTTGACTCTGAACGGACTTCGAGCAGGCGCCATTGTCATCGTCTCCTCTTTGAGGAAGCGAACCCCTTCGGTTCGCCGAACAACGCGTCGATGATCGGACATTGAGGGACTGTGCCACCGGCGCATTGCTCCGACGCCATACGGAGGATGCGCTCAATGCGCCTGAGATCGCCAATTTTCTGCCGCACATCGGCGAGGTGGCGAACGGTCAGTTCCTGGACCTCCCCGCAGGTGTAACCACAATTGAAGAGGCCGAGCAGCCCACGGATTTCCTCGACGGTGAATCCCAATTCACGGGCGCGCCGGATGAAGGCAAGCACGCGCCCCTCAGCCGGTCCATAGACCCGGCGACCACTTGCGGTCCTCGGCGGAGGCGGCAGTAGGTTGATCTTTTCGTAATAGCGGATCGTCTCGATGTTGACGCCCGTGCGCCGGGACAGGTCGCCGATAGCTATCCCGCCAGGCTCTTTCAATCGCGCATTGGTGAGCTGCCCCATTCGACAAAACCCTTGCTCCTGTAGTGACTACAGGATGTAGGCTTCCATACACTGACGTCGAGGAACGAAGCAATGAGCGCCGAACACGATTTGACGAGCGGGAAAGATGGCAGGGCTGCGGGAAGCGGCGCGGTTATCTTGACTGCCGGAGGTTTGATCGCTGCATTCGGGGCAGCGGCCTGCTGCGGTCTTCCACTCGTGCTCGCCGGTATCGGATTGGGATCGGCCTGGCTCGTCGGTCCCGCGTATCTGGCTTCGCCCTATCAGACACCATTGGTTGTGATTGCAGCAATTTGTTTGGCCGGTGGCGCTTTCTTGCTTTGGCGACAGCGTCGCGTGGCATGTGCGCCGAATGCGATCTGCTCACGGCCAATGGTCCGTATGATGACATTGCTCGCGCTCCTCCTTGGCACGGCGCTGCTGTATCTGGGATACACGTATTACGATGCCTGATTGAGTTGGGGTTTGGACGACTCATCGTCCCATGCGGCAAATGGAGGCATGATCATGAGTGGTGGGATTCCAGGCGCTTCACGTCTCATTCCATTTGACAAACTACCCCTGGGCGGAAGCCTCGGTGTCGGCCTTGTTGCCTCCTTGTGCTGTGGCGGTGGATTGCTCTTTGGAGCAGTCGGACTGGGCGCGTTCTATGGCGCGCTGGGCGTTGCTCGATACATACCCGAGGCGTTGGCAAGCGGAGCCATCCTGATCGCGCTTGTGAATTGGCTCTACTACAGAAGAAGGGCCATGCGGCCTGTTGCATGCTCCACCGACTGCAGTTGCGCGGTTCTAAGGCGCGCGATGGTACTCAATAGTTTTATCGGTCTGGTGATGATGGCTGGGAGCTTCACTCTGCTCGAATGGCTCAACCATACCGTCGTCAATGCGCACCATTCGCACGAGTACGCGGGAGCCTTAATCCCCGGTGTGCCGAACGCTCACCTCGCCTATCTCGCCGCAGCGTTCCTCGTCCTGCCGCTGCTCGCAGTTCTTCCTTTTCCGCACCAAACCCAACAGACGACGCGGGGTCAGACGGCTCCTGCGTCCTAAACCCTCAAGACGGCTTTTGTCGAAGGTCATTGCGCACCGACGAAGGCGGCGGAGCGAGCAATGACGGCCAAATACGATCTTGTGTTCCTCGGCTCCGGCTCGACTGCCTTCGCCGCAGCATTGGCTGCGCAAGAACTCGGCAAGACGGTCGTGATGGTCGAGAACCGCACGATTGGCGGCACCTGCGTCAATCGCGGCTGCTTACCTTCCAAGAATCTCATTGGTGCGGCGAACCTGGTCTTCGAGGCACGCAATCCTCGTTATCCGGGGCTGGAGCCTTGCGAGATCAAGCTGAATTTTCGTGACCTCGTCGCGCAGAAGGACGCTCTCGTCCGCGACTACCGTAAAAAGAAGTACGAGAGTCTCCTCGGGGGAAGTGACCCATAGCGGTCGTAGTCCTTTCCGCCGGTGACCGGCTGCCCGCTGGGCGTCGGAATATACCGGAGTGCGTCAAATGGGAGTAAGGTCGACGCAGCTTTGCAGCGTGGAGGTTGGGTCATGCGGAAAAGCCTGGGGCTCATTGCGCTCTCACTTGCCGGATTAAGCATCTCTGCTTCAGCACAGCAGCCTGCCAAACCGCTTTATGTGCTGGAAGACTCCTATCTGCGCTGGCGCCTGCTGCCGGAGGAGCAGGCATATCTGTCGATCGACGGCAAGCATCTGAAACAATATGTCGAAGGGCAGACGGCGATTTCGCGGCGGTACCGCGATCACGGGCATCCGCAGTTTTGGGGCCGCATCTCCGGTACGGAAGCAGACGCGGAAAACGCGCAATGGCTGCTGGACAATTTCCGCAAGATCGGACTTTCGGACGTACACGAACAACCGTTGGATCTGCCGCCGCAATGGGTGCCCGAGTCGTGGTCGGTCGCCGCCTCGGCCGGCGGCAAGACCGTCACGCTGGAAAGCGCACAACCCACCTCGACCAGCCCCGGCACGCCCCAAGGCGGCCTCGATCTCGAGGCGGTGGATGTGGCTCTTGCGAGCGAGGGCGATCTCGCGGGACGCGACCTGCACGGTAAAGCGGTGTTCTTCTACAGTGCGGACTACACATCGCGCCAGGCGCCGATTTCAGACTATGCGATCAAGCGCATTGGCGAGCGCGGGGCGGCGGCGATTTTTGTGATCGTG
Source organism: Alphaproteobacteria bacterium (assembly GCA_028869355.1). Lineage (GTDB taxonomy): Bacteria > Pseudomonadota > Alphaproteobacteria > Micropepsales > Micropepsaceae > CAIYRG01. Next base: position 5,634 of record JAGWSK010000250.1, read on the forward strand.
GGATTACCCGGCAATCTGAAAACCCAGTTCTACCCCGTTGGCAGCACGGTTCCGACGTTCTCACTGGGCCTGCAGGACGGAAATGCAATCCGCGATCTGATCGGCAAGTCGCGCGGCGGCCAGCCAGCACGGGTCAAAATCCGCCTCGATGTCAAGAACGTGCCGAATTTGAAGACCGCGACGGTATGGGGCTCTCTGCCCGGAACCAGCGACGAGTCGATCTTTGTGGTGGCGCACCGCGATGCCTGGTTCGAGGGCGCCACGGATAATGCGTCGGGCGTGGCAACCATGCTGGGGCTGGCGGAGTACTTCGCAAAAATCCCCAAAGAACAGCGCCGCCGCACGATCTATTTTCTGGGCACCAGCGGCCATCACGACAACAGCGGCATGACCGGTCACTGGCTTGCCGGGCACAAAGAGCTGTTCGCCAGGACGGCGTTGATCATCAACTGCGAGCACACATCCGCCGAGCAGCTTGTGTATCGGGGAGGATCAATTCGCAGATCGAACACAACCGTACCGCTGCGCTGGTATGTTGGCGGCAGCGCGAAGCTGGAACAGATCGCGGTCCGGGCTTACGACATGTTCGGAGTCGCGACTTATGCCCAGCCGGAGCCTGCGGCCGGGGGCGAAATGGCGCCTTATTATCAGCTTGCGCCATCGCTGCAGCTGATCGAAGGGAATCTGTACTGGCACTCCGATCGCGAAACCGCGGATTATGTTCCGCCGACCGGTCTGGCGGCTTCCACGCGCGCCTATGCGAAAATCATTACCGATGTAAACCAGCTGGATCTCAAAGACCTGCAACGCCCGCCAGCAAAACAAGTGCAGCGCTAGCGTCCAAACCCATCTCCATTGCTTTCCCAAGGGAGGATACGATGAAACAGGTTATGCGAATGGCATTGATGCTTGGCGTCTCCGTCGGCATTTGGACAGTCTCGAGCGACCGGGTTTACAGCCAGTCCGCCGATCCCAATGCGGCGCCCAATCCTTACAGGCTGCAGGACAACTGGCTGCAGCTTCCTCCGGGACGGCAGCTCGGCGCGGCCATCAAGGTCCAGGTCGATCATAGCGACGGCAAAAGCGTCTGGGTGTTCGACCGCTGTAGCTCGAACGGCTGCAACCCGATCCAGAAGTTCGATTCGAACGGCAAGTTTATCCGGGGTTTCGGCGCCAACATGTTCGTCCAGCCGCACGGCTTCTATGTCGACAACCAGGGCAATGTGTGGGCGGCCGACAATGGGATCCGGAACGGCAAGGGCGGCGTTGTCGTCAAGTTCAGTCCCGAAGGCCGGGTGCTGATGACGCTCGGCCATCAGGGCATGCCGGGCAACGCCGAGGGTTTCTTCAATGGCGCAAGCAGCGTCGTGGTTTCGCCCGATGGCGACATTTTTGTCGGAGACGGCCACGGTGGGAACACCAATGACCGCGTCGTCAAATTCGACAGGGCCGGCAAGCAGCTCCTGACCTGGGGCAAGCACGGCAAGGGGCCGGGCGAGTTCGACCAGTTGCACGGCATCGCCATGGATTCCCAGGGGCGGATTTTCGTCGCCGACCGCGGCAACAGCCGCATCCAGGTGTTCGACTCGAACGGAAAGTTCGTTGCCGAGTGGAAGCAGTTCGGCCGGCCGAGCGACGTCGCCATCGACAGGAACGACGTGATCTATGTGACCGACGATCAGTCGAACCAGACCAACAATCCCGGGTTCAAGACCGGTATCCGCATCGGCAGCGCCAAGGACGGCAGGGTCACAGCGTTCATTCCGACACCGAGTGCCGAGATTGCGACGCCCGAAGGCGTGGGCTTCGATGATGCCGGGAATGTCTATGGTGGCTGGACCGGCAAGATGGCGGTGCGCCGCTGGACCAGGAGTTGATCTTTCCGGCAATGCAGCCTGCAATAAACCCATTGCTGGAAAGCAGATAACAAGGAGATGACGATGAAAACAATCATTGGGGCTTTGGCGTTCGCCTTCACGATCGCCGCCACGACGGCCGGCGCGCAGCCCGTTGCCTTCCCGGCCAATAATATGGGGGTGACCATGGGACATTGGCATCTCAATTCCAAAGATGCCGAGGTCAACAAGAAGTTCTTCGTCACCCTCGGCGGCAGAGTGATTAAGCGGGGCGAGAACGACGTCGTGCTCTTCCCCGGCGTCGTGATCTTCCTGACCCGCGGACAGGGCATCGTTCCGACCGGCGGCACCGCGGGCACGGTGGTGAACCACGTCGGCTTCGTTGTCCGGAACGTGCAGGAATCGCTTGCGAAGTGGAAGGCTGCCGGCATCCAGGTCGAGCCGAGCGCTACCGGCCGTCCCGACCAGGCCTATATCGATACGCCAGACGGTCTGCGAATCGAAATCCTCGAGGACAAGAACCAACCCTGGCCGATCCGGAATGAGCACATTCATTTTGCTGCGACCGAGTCGGAAATCCCGAAAATGCAGGCCTGGTACGCGAAGGAGTTCGGCGGCCACGCCTGGACGCGCAACAATGCACCGGTTGTCGAGCTCCCCGGCGTGCAGCTCCGGTTCGCAAAGGTAGACAAGGCGCAAGCCCCAACATCCGGCCATACGCTCGACCATATCGGCTTCGACGTGAAGAACCTGGACGCGTTCATGAAAAAGCTGCAGGCCGATGGTGTGAAGATCGAGCGTCCGATCAACAAGAATGCGCAGACCGGCGCAGCTCTCGCCTTCATCTCTGATCCCTGGGGCACGATGATCGAATTGAACGACCGGCCCGAACCGATCCAGTAAAAATCGGCACGGACACTTCTTCCAAAAGCAGATGGCGGAACGGAGGATGATGACATGGACCGCAGGACACTTCTTCAGGTTGGCGTGCCCGCTGCTGTCGCCGCGTCGATAGGGGTATCATCTGCGGCTGAAACTGGCGTCCGTGCCGGGACCGGTACGAAGCCGATCCGCATTCTTTTCCTCGACCATGCGCCGCGCAAGCAGAGCGCGGACCGATTGTATGACCCGACACCAATAGAACGGCTGCTGAATTCTTACGCGAGTCCGGGCACCAAAATCGAAATCGGTTACCCCGACAATTTTGACGGCTCGAAAGTCGGACTCTTGCTCGGCGAGCAGGACAAGCTTAACGGCCTCGATCACTTGATGGCAGCGCCGGCGCTCATCCGCAAGATTTTCTGGGCTCAACAAAATGGCTACGATGCGGTGATCCAGAGCAACACCTTCGATCCGGGGGTGGAAGGCGGCAGGCTGGCGGTTACCATCCCTGTCATCGGGCCGTTCCGCACCGCGATGCACACGGCTTTAATGCTCTGCGACCGCATCGGCGTAACGACGCCGCTGGCATCGGATGTCCCACAGACGCGGCGCATACTGCGCGCCTACGGGTTGGAATCCTTCGTCGCCGGCATCAAACCGGTTGGAGTTTACGGCAAGGATATCCAGACGCGTAAAAAGGATCTCTTCGACGCCGCTGCGAAAGCAATGCGCTCCCTCGTCAATGATTCCGGTGCGCAAATCATCGTGCCGCTGGGCGGCGCGCTGATCCCCTACGTGGTCGATCCGAACGACCTGGCCCAGGCCGCGGGCGTGCCGGTACTCAATACCAAAGCAATTGCCATCCGTTTTGCTGAAGCCTGCGTCGCATTCGGCATGACGCAATCCCCCGTCGCCTATCCGCACGCCGCGTTGAAAATGCAGGATTTTCAGGATCGCTTGTGAATTGGCGAAGACACGCAGCCTGAACCTGGGGCCAAGAATCTCCGACTTCTGAATCTCGGCGCGCCCCGCTTCGCGAATCGAGCCTCGGAGAACCGCCAATGCGATTCTTTGAACCTAAGCGCTTGGATTATGTTAATATGCCAACCGTTGCGCGCATTGATGGGTTCAAAGTGCTGATTTACCCCAACGATCATCGCCCCGCTCACGTTCATGTAATCGGGGCGGGAAAGGAAGCTGTGTTCGATTTGAGGTGTCCCAGAGGGCCAGTGGAATTGCGCGAAGACTATGGATTCTCACGAGGTCATATGCGGCGCATACAAGAGCAACTGAATTTGTATGTAGCTCGCCTCTGCACGTCCTGGAGAAACATACATGGCGAAACGTGACGAATTCGACGAGGCCGCCCGCCGCGCCTCCCAACGCCAGCAGAATGAGCCGCTCGCCGTTTCTGCTCGCTATGATCGACGGCGAAACCGCATCATCATCAGCCTCGATACGGGCATTGAGCTGGCGTTTCCGCCTCATCTCGCGGAAGGACTCGAGAATGCTGCGCCGGCAGATTTGTCCCAGATAGAAATAAGCCCGTCCGGATTCGGGATACATTTTCCCAGGCTGGACGCCGACCTCTATGTGCCTGCACTCCTGAAAGGCGTCTTTGGATCAAAGTCGTGGGTCGCGGCGCAGCTTGGGCGTGAAGGCGGAAAATCGCGCAGCCGCGCAAAAGTTGCTGCCGCGCGTGCGAATGGAAAGCGCGGCGGGCGTCCCCGGAAAATTACGGCAGATACACGCCGCCGTTGATGTGGATGGTCTGGCCGGTGAGATAGCGCCCGCGCGGTCCGGCCAAGAGCCGCACCATCGCGGCGACATCCTCCGGCTGTCCGAGGCGTCCCGTCAGAACAGTGCGGGTTTTGCGATGCGCCGGGTCACCACCTTTGCGCTTGGTGTCGATCAGTCCCGGCGCAACCAGATTGACCGTGATGCCCCGGGGCGCTAGCTCGACCGCGAGCGCCTTGGTGAAACCGTCGAGACCTGCCTTCGCCGTGATGACATGGGCGCGCTGCGGCGCACCGGTATAGGCGGTCAATCCGCCGATATTGATGATGGCGCCACGGCCGCCTATGGTGAGTGCCGGCAAAGCCGCCTGCGAGCACAGAAACGCACCGTCCAGGACCACCGCGAGCACGCTGTGCCATTCGTGGAGCGTGATGTTTTCGACCGGATTCTCCGGACGTACGCCGGCATTGTTCACCAGGATGTCGAGCCGGCCAAAACGCCGGACGGTTTCGTCGACGATCCGCTTTGCGTCCTCGGCTTTGGTGATATCGGCCTGAATGAAAATCGCGCGCCCCGCGCGCGTCGTGATCTCGGCCACAACCGATTCCGCTCCCGCCGTATCAGACAGCGTGACCACCGCGACCGCGGCACCGGCATCGGCAAGGTCGAGCGCAATGGCGCGCCCGATATTGCGCGCCGCCCCGGTAACGATCGCAACCGAACCTTCCAGTTCACGCATTACGCCCCCCTCGCGATCGCGAGATTCACCGAATTGCCGTGGACGATCGCTTCCAGCGCTTCGGCAAGCCGGCCAGCACGCTGTTCGGACCAGCCGCCGAAACGCGCATTGTCATGGAATTTGGCGGCAATTTCCGCTGCCGTCAGCGGTTCATGTGCGCCGCCCCGCATGTGGCTGCGGTGGACTTCGCGCACGCTGCCGTTCTTCAAAACCGCCCGGATGTGTCCCGTAAAATTGGCCGGATACGGATTATCGGGATCGATGATGTAGCTGATTTTCGCCGCCAGTTTGCGCAAGCC
>JAGWSK010000251.1 GCA_028869355.1 Alphaproteobacteria bacterium
ATAAGCCGGCTCCGCGGTGAACAGCATCATGCCCGGAACGCCGCCCGGCCAGCAGCGCGACATCGCCTCAAACGAAGGCTCTCCTGCAAGTATTTTCGCGTTGGTCTGTTTCATCTGCGCCGCGGCCCAGGGCTGCAGGATTGGATTGGACGTATCCGCAACCGGCTCGCTGAACTGGTTCCCGCACTCGGGACGAATGCGGTTTCCGCAATAGGGGTGCGCCGGGTCGTTGCTCACCGGTTTGAACCTCGCCCCGGGCATGGGCAGGAATTCCACCCCATTTGATGCCCAACCCATATTGGCGGAGGAAAAATCGGGTAGGCCGGAGGCCAAATGCGGCACCGCTGTGTCAGCGGCCAATGCTGCGGTTGCGGAAATCAGGCCGGCGGCCAGGACTGCTGCCGCGCCGGTCCGGAGAAGATCGAAGCCCTGCTGTGCAGCCATTTCCGAACCTCCGATTTGAATTGATGGCTCAAAAATCCGGCGTATCGGCCTGTGGAATCGGCCATTCATCCTGATGGAAGTAATTGGCGCTGTTGTTTTCGGCGCAGATCGATTCCGATTCGGAAATCGCCGTGTTGTGCCGGATGTAGTAATGGATCGCGCGCCATTTGGTCGTGAAGGCGCCGGGGTCGTCGATTTCGGCAATGCCCTGCATGCGCTTGCCGCCGTCCAGCAGCCGGTAACGCTCCACCACGTGCAGTTTATCTGTATGCGGAGTGTGATAGAAATCGACGAATGTCTTGTCGCTCAGGCCGATGGTGTCGATGACCAGTTCGTCACCTTCATAATGGCCGACCGATTCGCCGTACCACGACGGCTTCGGGTTTTTGCTGTGCGGCACGTTCATATGGACGTGGCGGACATTGGGGCCGCGGGAATAGGCGATGGTCACCTCCTCCGGCGTCTGAAGGAAATAGGCGGGTTCGGCGGTGAACAGCATCATGCCCGGCACGCCGCCCGGCCAGCAGCGCGCCATCGCCTCGAACGCGACCTTGCCACCAAGAATCTGATCATTCGTCTGCTGCATTTGCGCCGCGGCCCAGGGCTGCAGGATCGGGTTATGAATGTCGCCGATCGGCGGCAAATTCTGGAAATTGCACTTCGGCAGAATCCGGTTGCCGCAATAGGGATGCTGCGGATCACTGGTGATCGGAACGAATTTGTCGCCGGGTATCGGCAGGAATTCGATTCCATCCGACGCCCATCCCATGTTGTGGGACGAAAAATCAGGAATGCCGGAGGCAAACCGCGGAGCCGGCTGATCGGCAGCCAGCGCCATTCCGGCGGCGCAGACGGCGCCCAAACCGGCCAGGACCACTGCATTACGCCGTACTGAAAATCCGCTCATTTTTACTCCACTCAGCGGCCGCGCGCACGGGCCGCATTGGCCGCGCGTGCTTCATTGATGCCCTTGATTCCGGAAATATCGCGATGCGTCTCGCCGCAAATATATTCCATCAGCCGCATGCCGGTGTGATTGTCATAGACAAAGCGGGCCTGCCAATCGCGCGTGTAATAGACCGGATCGTGAATGGTGATCACATCCTCGAGCTGTTTGCCGCCGTTGATCTTGCGCACGCGTTCGGTGGTCTGAAGTTCGTCGCTGTGCGGCAGACCCGTGGCGTCGGCAAAGGTCGATTCGTTGAATCCGCCGCTTTGAATCACCAGCGTACCGCCCTCCCAACGGCCCGCCGAATGTCCATTCCAGAACGGCAGGATTTGCAGTTTGGCCAGCGGGTCCAGCGGCTTGTCCATGGCAATGCCACGGATCATTTTGTTCTGTTCGTAGATCACGGTCATCTGGCCCGGCGGCGCATCGATGATCTGGAACGGATATGGCGTCGCCAGAGAGCGCGGCAGCCCGTCCGGCGTGCAGTATTTACGGGCGCGATCGACGATGCTGCCATCCTTCAGCCCGGCCTGGTTTTCGGCATATTTCTTGTTTCCCGCATCATTCAGCGGAATATCGCCGCCGCCCACCAGGTAGGCCTTCATTGACGGGTTATACGACGTCGCCCAGTAAACACCGGACAGCGAGGGTGCATTGTCCGCGGCGCGCACCGCAGCCCCCGACGCAACCGCCGCGGCTGCGCAGGCGACAGCCAGAAGCGGCCTGCGCATAGAATTCAGAACTTTCATTGTTTTCTCCGATGGCTGCCGCTCAGAACCGGGCGTTGGCCCATTTCTGGATGTAGTCGAACAGGTTCTTTTCCGAATTGGAGTATTGCCCGGGCGTTTTCTCGCAGGCTTTGCACGGCGTGTAGCCATGCACGGCGCCCTCGATGACGATGTAATCCTTATCCTTCGCCGCCGAGAGGTCGTACATCAACTCCTGGTCGCGAATGAAATGATAGGCGCCCATGGCCGCGATCAGCGTCGGTATTTTGATCGATTCCACCGCGCACATCGTCGAATTGTTGCTTGAGCACCAGTCGATGCCGTTCAGCGAATTGGTCGACTTCACGGCATTGGCGCTCAGGAAGGATTTCAGCGTGAACACTTTGGTGCCGCGGTCGAAACTCCGGTTGTCCTTGGCGTTTTCGGGTTCCGGCACCGAGACGCTGTGAACGATCTGCGTGGTGATCGCGCCGTCGTTTTTCAGCAGCTTTTCCGGACGCGCAGTACTCATCAACTCGGGAATATTCGGGTCCATGGAATTGAGATCGGCGCTGCCGGGTCCCGCTCCGGACCATCCGCCACCGGGAATGATAAAAATATCGTCGTCAGGCCAGGTGGATTTGCCCTCGCGGATCAATGTCATCTTCGCCTGCGCCCTGGCGATCAGATCATTCATCACTTTCGACTGGGCGGCGAAATAACGGGTCTGGAAGTCCTTCGAATAATGGGATTCGCCTTCCGGATTGAACCCATTGGCAGGATTGAACGGATCCAATGATGGATCGACCTTGTACACCCCATTCACGACACTGACGGATGGATTCAGTCCGCGCAGCGACTGAACGCCGTTACCGGGATGCGCATCGGGAAAGACAATGCCGTCAGCCGGCTTGAAATCCATGTTGCCGGTGCATTGCACCAGCTTGTCGGGCCCCTTGCACCAGTTCGGACCGGCTTCCGCGACGGCTTCGTAGTAGCTCATCAACGGAGATCCGCCGCTGTGGCCCAGCAGAATGACTTTGGTGATGCCGGGAAGCGAGCGGACGTAATCGACGGTGGTTTTCACGTCGAACGCGATATCTTCCCAGTGCACCGAAGCTTCGTTGTTGACGAAGCGCGTGTTCCAGCACAAAGCGAGGAAGCCCCGCGCCGAGAGCTGTTTGCAGGCCGGATTGTTGAGATTGTTGCCGGTGCGGTGCGAAACCAGAAACGCGATATGTGGCGCAGGACCGCTGTCCGGCTTGTAGAGCGCGGCACTGACGCGCCCGAGCGGAATGAATTCCGGATGGGTTTGCGCCACAGCGGCGCCGGGCACGATAATGCTCGCGGCAATGGCCCATTTGCATGCCTGCAGAATTCGCGTGAACGCCATCTTCATCCTCCCACATCCGGCGAATAGGCCGGGCACGGAGCAATCCGCACCGCGACCGTTAGATACTATAGTCTGTTGTCAAAAGTGTCGCCAAACGGGCGCCACATGGCGCCCGTTCGCGCTCAAGGCAAGGTGTAGCGGACGCCGAATTTGAAAAAGCGGCCAACGACATCGTAGTTGCTGACATACCACCAGATGATCGGCGGATCCTTGTCGAACAGATTGTCGATGTTGAAATAGAGCTGAAGATCCTGGCCGTTCGGCTCCTGAATCACGTCATAGGTCAGCGCCAGATTCCAGGTGATGGCGGCCGGCCACACGGCGCGGTTGATGCTCAGCGGATTGGCCGGGCTGTAGTTGGGATCGTCGGGTCCGATATTGAACGCTGTGCCCTGCAGGAATCGGATGGGCGAATAATAACGCATCTGGAGATTGGCACTCAGCCGGTCGAGGAAATAAGTCAAGTTCACGTTCCACGACCAGCGCGGCGCTTGAAACGCATCTGCAAAATTGGTTCGCGTTGTGGTGATGGACCCGTTGGCGTTGACGACACTTTGGAACGTCGTCTGCTGATTGATATATGAGCCCAGCGCGGAGAACTGCAGCGTTCCGGGAACACCCGTGCCGTCGAGCGGCAGACGCTGGCTGATGTTGATATCGTATCCGTCCTGAACTTCGGAATTCAGATTGACGTCCAGCAAGTGCAATGTGGTGATCCCGAAGACGCCGGTGGTTGGCGTAAAGCTTGTTGGGCCGAATCCCGGCGCGAACTGGATCTGATTGCAGAACTCTGGAAGCTGCTGCAGCAGGCAGCGGTTGATCACATCCTGTGCCGCGACATTGGTGATTTGACCGGAAATCCTGATCCGGTAGTAATCGACGGACGCGCGGAAGCCCGAGAATATCGGTCCGAAGTCCGGCGTCGGCTGGAAGACAACGCCAGCCGTCATATTTTGGGAGACTTCCGGCTGCAGGTTGGGATTGCCGGTCGTCTGAATGGCACTAACCCGCTGCGAGATGCCAGTGATGGGATTTTGCAAGTTGGTCGCCGACGATGTCGGCACCAGCGACAATTCGGTGAAGTTTGGCGCGCGGATGTCCTGCGAGCGCGTGGCACGCAGCCGCAGCCAGTCGAAGACATCCCACGTGCCGCCATATTTCCAGGTGTAGACTCCACCAGTGATGCTGTAATTGGTGTAGCGGCCCGCGGCGTTAAGATCGAGGGCCCTGATGAATGGCAGATCGCGGAGAACCGGAACACCAATTTCGCTGTAGGCTTCATAAACCGACTGACTGAGGAAGAAGGAGCCCGGATTGCGGGTGGTATAAAGCTGCTCCACCGCGTCGATGGTGCCGCGCTGATCGATGCTGTTGTAACGGTAATTGCCGCCGACCGCCAAATCGAGCGGCCCGGCGGGGAGGTCGAACAGCGGACCGGACAAATCTGCCTGGCCCATATATTGGCGCAAATTCGTTTCCGATCCATCCGGTCCGCCCGCGATATTGTCGATGTAGTTGACTGAAGCGGCTGAAGGCACGCCGAACGGATTGTAGGGCACACAACCGGCTGTCGCCTGCGCGTTGACCTGGGCCGCAGTTCTCACCCCGTTTCCGGGATTGATGTTTGCGACCTGAGCGTCGCTGGTCAGGGGAACACAGCTGTTCGCGGCCAGATCGAGGTTGGCCGTCACCGGAACATTGAGGAAGGCCTGCCACACTGTGGCCCGGCCGGCTGTGCCTTCGAGATCCCAGTTCCAGTTGCTGAACAGAGTGCCTTTAACGCCGAAGAGCGATTGGATCAGGATGTTCTTGTTTTGCGCCGTATTGCCGACGCCGATTCCATCGAGGTTTATCTTGTTGAGCTGGATCGCCTGGACTCCATTGGCGGTCATGAGTGCCTGGGTTGGCGCCGGGATGAACGGATTTCCCGATGCCACGGCCAATTCGACCGGAAATGGCGAACCCTGCGACGGGTCATTACTCTCCAGCTGGCCATAATTGATCATGGCGAACGCGGTGACGTCCGGCGTGATGTCGTATTCGAAGCGGGCCAATCCTGCCCAGCGCTTGTACGGCGGCGAAAGCTGCCGATTCGCGCTGTTGACACCGTAGTTGGCGGTGCTGCCGATCATGTAAGAGCCGCCGACAATCGTTCCAAGCTGGAACGGCCCGGGATTGCCGCTCTTATCAAACGTGGTTGTACCGATTGTCGTGCCATTGATCCTGGTGGTGAAACCAGTGTCTGCCGGACAGGCGGCGATTGTGTGGCTTGCATTATTTTGGAGACAGTTTGCGATCAGGCCGCCCTGGGTACCGTTATCAATTTCTGCGTTGTTGCTAAAAACATTGAACGGAAGTCCGAGCGCATTGGCCTCCCCGGCAGGCAATGAAACCAGGAATGGCTCCTTTCTGCCCCAGGGGCGCGCATACATATTTGCGGTATTAAATTCATCGGCGAATTCGCCGCCGATTACGAAATGGCCGCGGCCGTCGAGAAGCGTCGTGCCCCAGGCGGCACTGACAAAACTCTGATCTTCGTCACCGTGCTGCGAAGTCCCGAACCGCGCATCGCTGGTGAAGCCCTCGAGATGATCCTTGAGAATGAAATTGACGACACCGGCAACAGCGTCGGAGCCGTAGGTCGCCGAGGCGCCGGTCGTCACCACTTCGAATCGGTCGAGCAGACTCTGCGGAATCATATCGGTGTCGAAATTGTTGGTGGCGTTGACCGGTGTGGGACGCATTCCATCGATCAGGACCAAGGTATCGTTGGCTCCGAGGCCGCGCAGATTGGGCAAGCTTTGAGCGGCCGCGACGATGCCGTTGGTATTGCGCGTGAGGCCGCTGCCAGGCTGCGCAAAGGGCAGTTCTTCAATGATCGTGCCGATGCCGGTGAGGGCGCGGGTCTCGACCTGCACCTGGCTGACCTGCGTGACCGGGGTCGGGGCAGCGAAATTGGCGTTGGCGAGCAGAGAGCCCGTCACGATCACCTGTTCGGGGACACCTTCCGGTGGCGGTGGCACCGGTGCCGCCTGGCCAAATGCTTGCCCGCTCAGAAGCGCCAAAGCCGACGCACCAAGATACAATGACGCATGACGCGACATGAACATGATTCCCCCTTCAAGTCCCCGGCCGCGGCAGAAGCCACGGCATCCCCACCCGGCGCAGTTTGCGCTTCAAAATCGGCCACCGTCAACAGAATCGGGTCGCCCGCGCACCAGTAGGGGCGCGCAATTTGTATCGAAGTTTCTTAGCCAGCCCGCGGTGGCACGAATTTGCCACTCACACGCTAAGGCAGTATCGCGTCAAGGTTACTGCAGGCACGCGCTACGCATCGGTGATTGCAGGTTCGCGAGATTGATAGACGCACATCGGTAGAAGAAGCTGTCGTTCGCTGGATGGCCGCTATTGTCAAGGCCGAAACTGAGGCGGGATCGAAGCGATTTGCTGTTGCGTCAATTGAGTCATGGATTTGACGACACACTGGTCGGTAATGCCGTTCCCATATTGCGCGACACGAATATCCCAATCGAGCGGACCACAGATTGCATCCGAGCCGCGAAATACAGTGATCAGGCGCGCTTGAGGATATTGCAGCGTCGGACATGGCGCCGAAAGATCAAGACGATAGAACCGGTTTATGCCGACGCGAATGATGATCGTGCTCGGATCGGGTGCGCGCCACTGCTCAAACTCCCGGCTGAAAAAGCAGGCTTGTCCGGCGCTGGGCTGTTCCGGCTGTGCACGCACAACCGGCGACAGCAATAGAACGGCAATCAGCGAAACTGTGACCTGACGCAAATGGCGCATGGTGTTTATCCCTGCCCCCTGCAACCGCACTGATCGTCAGTGCATCCGCGCGGGGCACGGAATTCCCATTCCCCGCACGCGCATGATATGGCCGCGCGCAGGCAACCGGCAATTCAATTGTGCACGCTTATTTCTTAAGCGGCCAACAGATTGCGCAAAACATAGGGCAGAATGCCGCCATTGCTGAAATACGCCACCTCGTCCACCGTATCGATACGCGAAAGCAGCGGTATTTTCTCCCTGCGCCCGTCGCCATAGGTGATTTGCGCCATCACCTTTTTGCGCGTGCCGGACGCCCCCTCGCGAACCGGAATATCGAGCCGCTCGATGCCGGTGAACTGATAATCCTTTCGTGTCTTTCCGTTGTCGAATTCGAGCGGCAAAATGCCCATCCCGATCAGGTTTGAGCGGTGAATGCGCTCAAAGCTTTCGGCAATCACCGCGCGCACACCAAGCAACCGCGGCCCCTTTGCAGCCCAGTCGCGCGATGAGCCTGAACCATATTCTTTTCCGGCGATCACGACAAGCGGAACACCCGCTTCGCGATATTTTACGGCGGCGTCGTAAATCGTCATTTGCTCGCCGCCGGGTTGATAGGTCGTCCAGCCGCCTTCCGTTCCTGGAGCGAGTTGGTTCTTCAAGCGAATGTTGG
>JAGWSK010000252.1 GCA_028869355.1 Alphaproteobacteria bacterium
CAGCCGCCCCAACCGGGTGACGTCCGGTTCCCGGCACCCACGCCGCAGCCGGTGGTGCTGTATCATTCCGGGCGTGCCGATCAGGGCGCCGCTGCCATCGCCTGGCAAACAACCGATCTGTATGCGGATGATGAATCGGCGGCCCGCGGCATGCTCAAGGACGTCCTGCAACTGCGCATGCTCGACGAATTGCGGATTCGCGATGGCGCCACCTATTCCCCGTCGGCCGCCGCAAGCGCATCCCGGACATTTCCGGGCTATGGCTATATCGCGGCCTTCGCCGAGATCCCGCCGGACAAATCGCAGCTGTTTTTCGATACCGTGCAGCGAATCGCTGCCGACCTGCGTGACCACGGACCCAGCCAGGAATATTTCGAACGGGCGCACAAGCCCGCCGTTGACGCGTTGGAGAAAGCCGTCGAGACCAACAATTTCTGGGCAAGTTCTCTGATCGGCGCACAATCCGACGAGCGGCGGCTGACATATATTCGCGATCTGATGCCGCAGCTTAAGGCGGTTACGCCGGCCGATGTGCAGCGGGTCGCGCGCAAATATCTGCGTGATGACAGAGCGTGGAAGCTCATCATCGAGCCCAAGCCAGGGGCAGATAAAGCCGGCTAGAACGGCTGGCGCCAAAGCAAAAGGTCTCACGCGGAGACGCGGAGATATGGAGATATCCAGTGTGTGACGGGCGAATTGGCTCTCGTGCAGAGCGCGTCACAAATATCTCTGTGATCTCCGCGCCTCCGCGTGAAAATTGCCTTACTTCTCGCGCGAACGCTTGAGCAGGTCGATGACTTCCTCATCCGTCGTCTGGGTGAAGTCGCGATAATGCAGGCCGACAGCCAAAAACGGCTCGGGTGACATCAGGCAGACAATCTCGTCGGCCAAAGGTGCAATGTCCTGAAGGGTGTCTATGGGCGCCACGGGAACGGCAAGCACCACGCGGCCATGAGGCTGATTTCTGACCGCCTGCAGAACCGCCTTGACCGTCCCGCCGGTGGCGATGCCGTCATCGACGACAATCACCGTGCGCCCTGCGTATTCGATTGCCCGGCCGGCGAGGCCATAGAGGGCCCGGCGCCGTTCGATTTCGCGCAACTGGCGCTGCTCTTCGTCGCGCAGATAACTCTCGCCGGGCTGGACCTGTTCGACGAGCTTCTGGTTCAGCACCACCTGCGGATGAGCCCCGTCCACGACGGCGCCCAAGCCGAGTTCGGGCTGGTCCGGTGCACCGATTTTGCGCGCCAACGCAAGCTCCAGCGGCGCGTGCAGCGCGTTGGCGACCTCAAATGCCACCGGCACTCCACCGCGAGGCAACGCCAGCACCACGGGATTGGCGCCTCTCAAATGCATAAGCGCCGATGCGAGCTTCCGGCCGGCATCGGTGCGATCGGCAAAAGGTTCGTACACAAGTGTTCTGGCCGGGGACTTCAAATACCGCAAGAACCAGGCGATTGCGTGCTCCAGCACCGAATTCATCGCTCCCGGTTCTTCGAACAGATGCGTGGCGCCCGGAATAAGAACCATTTGCTTGACACAGGCCAGAATATCGCCCGCGCGTTCGTTCAATTCGATCACGCCGTAGTCGGCGCCGCCGACAACCAGCAGGGTTGGGCACCGGACCTCTTCCAATGAATCACCGGCCAGATCGGGCCGGCCGCCGCGCGAGACCACGGCCGCGATGACTCCCGGCAATTGTGCGGCGGCCACGAGCGCCGCCGCGGCGCCGGTGCTGGCGCCAAAATAGCCCACCGGCAGGTGCGCGAGTTGCGGCTGCGCACGCGCCCATCGGGTGGCAGAAACCAGCCGCGACGCCAGCAGCGGAATGTCGAAGACATTGGCACGATCGGCCTCTTCTTCCGGCCGGAGCAGATCGAGCAATAATGTGGCGAATCCTGCGTCCCGCAATCCGGCCGCGACCTGATTGTTGCGCGGGCTCAAGCGGCCGCTGCCGCTGCCATGGGCAAAAATCACGATTCCGCCGGCATGGTGCGGAATCCCGAGCAGCCCTTCGAGCTCATCCGGTGCAATCCGGACTTGAGAGACCTCGCCGCCAGCCATCACATCAGGCGGGCATCGCCATCCGGCCACAGCGCACGAAGGTCTTCCGGCAACGAGTGCCGAACCTTCTCCACCTGGCCATGATCGAGATGCCGGTTGAGCACAGCGAAAACCGAGCGAACCGCGTCCACGGAGCCGATCGGTTTGGTATTCACGAGACTATCGGAAACGCGTTCGAGAAATTCCGGCAGCGAACGCATTTTCAGGGTTTCACGGCCGGGCCGCCAGCCATCGAAATAGCTTCCCCGGACCAGAAGCGGCAATTCCGCAGAGAGGTGGGCGGAAAGCTCCGCGGGCAGCCGGTCGCGCAGGCAGCGAATCACCGCGCCGAGCACATGCCATGCTGTCTGCCGGTCGGTCGCCAGATCCTCGATGATCTCATCAAGCCAGATGTGGGTGGTTTGCAGAGTTCTGTCGAAAACTTCGAGCCCTGTCGCACTCATGACCCCTCCTGAGAGCGGATGTTGAGTCGTCTGCTAATGCCCGTCTTTGTCGGCCGGCCAAACCTTGGAAGCGGTCGGACCGGTGTCGCCCATGTCCTCGACGAATTGCACGGTATCACCGCGCATCAACTTGTCGAAGCCGCCATTCATCACGCTGTTGCGGTGGAAATACAGCCGCGCTCCTTCAGATGTCAGGATAAAGCCGTAGTCGCGGTCGGCAAACAATTCCGCGACCGATCCGTGCAAGGGTGACGCATGCGATTTCGCCTCGCCGCCCTGCTTCTTGCCGAACGAACGCAGTTGTGCCTCGGCGGCGTCGAATGCATCGCGGATCGAAGCCTTCACGTCGGTATTGGCGTGGCGCTCGCCGACATGATGGGGTTCCTTGCTCACCACAAGGTGCCCGCGCGGAACACGCATATCGACATGGACCTCGTAAACATTGCCGGTGTGGTGCTGCCGGGTGCGCGCTTCAATCGAAACCCGGCACGAAACCATGCGCCCGTACAACTTTTCGAGCTTCGTGACGCGCTTGCGGATGTCACCCTCGATGACGTCGGAGCTTCGCATATTGTGAAATGTGATTTCGAGCGGACTGTCCATTGACCTGTCCTCGACCGGTGGAGCTGTCTATCTGAAAACGTCCGGGCCATGGCTGGGGTTGCTCGCCAGCCTACCGCAGAGTTCACGCGCGTTTTACAACGAATCGGCGTTGCAGTGCAGCCGCCGCCGGTTCCACAGCTTTTGCAGGTCGGCCAGGCGGACGACGGAGATGGTCTCGCGGCTCTCCAGCGCATCCCAGATCGCCGCTCCGAGCGCCGCCTCGATCTCATGCTCTGCCGGCGCCCGCGACAGCAACTGGGATAGGGCCGATTCCGGCGTAATTTCCCCGGCGGCGCAACGATGTAGCGCGTCTTGCGCGATGCCGTCACTTTCATTGATGACCGCAAAACTCACCGGCTCTGGCTCCATGGACTCGTCAATGAGGATTCCACCGCGATAGCGTCGTTAACTGGTGCTGGTATGGACATATCAGCCGCCGCGCGTCCGGATTATCGAAAATCGCGGCCAAAAATGGGCAGATTGGGGAGACACGCGGTGCGCCATCGGCGGTCAAACGTCGCATCGCGCGGCTTTGTTCCGTATGGCCCGGTAAACACCCACGACACTGGAGCGCGGCGATTGGTCACGGATTTTCGAGGTCGAGCTCAAAGGCATTCAGTACCCGCGCATGCATATTGTAGGCGCCGGTCAGCACCGTCAGTTCGACAAGCTGGCTTTCGCTAAAAAAAACTTTAAGCCGTGCGAACAGTTCGTCGCCGGCACGAGCCGCACGCGTGAGACTGTCGGCATATTCGAGAGCCGCCCGCTCATGCTGGTCAAAGAGCGAGGTCTCCTGCCAGTCACGTAGCGCCGCGCACTCCACCGCGGTGATGCCCTCGGCAGCCGCAAGCGCCGGAATGTGCTGGCGCAGGATATAGGGCGCATCACAGAGATAGCCGATCCGGATGATCACCAGTTCGCGCAACCGGCCGCCGATCCCGGTTTGCCAGCGAACGGCATTGTTGAGTGCAAACCAGGCTTTCGCTAATGCTGGATTGTGCAGGAGCAATCGGTACACGTTGATGAGCCGGCCGCGGCGCGCGCCGCGTATCTGCCCGATGATTTCGGCAAGCTCGGGATGATCGTC
>JAGWSK010000253.1 GCA_028869355.1 Alphaproteobacteria bacterium
AAACTTCGGCCGCCGAAGGAATCGGTCAGGCCTTTGCGATGCCGCAGGACGCGACTTCGCTGGAAGAACTCGAACGCATCATTTCCAACCTGGCGCGGCACGAAAACCGGTGGAAACTCTACCATGCGCTGGCGCAGCAAACCGGCACCGATATCGACCCGCGCGAGATGTGGTTCCTGTTCCGGCTCGGCGAACGGGATCATCCGTCGACGGAGGATGAGCTGTGCCGCCATGTCCGGATGGAACGCGCGCTGCTTCACGCGCTCGCAGATCGCACCATCGCCCACGGCCTGGTCACCAGGGACGCCGTGGGGCGGCTTGATTTCACCGCGGCGGGCCGGAGCCTGTACACTCGGCTTCTGGTGCTGCGCCGCAATCAGCTCGAATCGCTATTGCAGCACTGGCATCCGAGCAAACATGCCGATGTGCGCGACATGCTGACCAAACTCGCCCGTCATCTCTCCACATCGCCGCCGCTGGTACCCGAGACACGCTGAACGCCGCACTTCGAAACCACGACCTGTTCAACGCTGGATTTGACGCGCCACCAGATGCTTTGCTAGCGATGCATCATGCCCCGACTTCTCAACCAGGTCGCGATTATCACCGGCGCCGGACGCAACATTGGTGAGGCGGCCGCCAAATTGTTCGCTGCAGAAGGAGCCGCAGTCGCGGTGGTGGACCTGGACCGCGCGCGTGCCGGCAAAGTCACCGCGGCCATCACCGCCGCAGGAGGGCGCGCCAAAAGCTTCATCTGCGACGTGACGCAGGAGGATCAGATCGCCGACACCGTGAAATCGGTCGCACAGGAATGGGGCCGGCTCGACATTCTCGTCAACAACGTCGCGATCTCCGACAACAAGCATCTGTTCGACATCACGAGGCAGGAATGGGACCGGGTCTTTGCGGTCTGCCTCACCGCGCCGATGTTGTTCAGCAAATACGCAGCAAAAGAAATGATTGCGGGAGGCCGCGGCGGCAAGATCGTCAATGTCAGTTCGACTTCGGGCCATTACGGCCGGCCGCGCGCCATCGCCTATACCGCGGCCAAAGCGGGCGTCATCAATCTGACGCGCTCGCTGGCGATTCAGCTCGCGCCACACAATATCCGGGTGAACTGCGTGGTGCCGAACAAGATCGGCTCGCCGGTCGGCAAGGACGAATTCAACCCCGGCCGCAAAGTCCTCAACCTGCGCAACCGGCCGGGCGAGCCGATCGACCTCGCGCGCGCAATGCTGTTTCTGGTGTCGGATGATTCCGATTTCATCGCCGGCACGGAGTTGTTCGTCGATGGCGGCTGCGCCGCGATCATGCCGGGCTCAGATTAGAGCGGATTGCACGCGAGGGCGCGGGAAGCAGAAGCGAGGAGAGAGAAGCGAGGAGCGAGATTCCTCTCCATGCGCTCCACGGAAGTCTTCCTCGCAAGCAGAGGAGGAAAATAGCGGCTCTTAAACTTCCCGAAATCTCTCGTTTCTCGCTTCTTGCTTCTCGCTTCTCGTTCAACTCGCGAGCGCGCGGGCCTCATCGAATTGCAGCGATGCCAGGCGGGCGTAAAGCCCACCGCGCGCGACCAGTTCGGGATGGGCGCCTTCGGCCACGATCCGCCCCTGATCCATTACGATGATGCGTTTCAGGCGCTGAATTGTCGCCAGCCGGTGGGCGATCACAATTGTCGTGCGGCCCTGCATCAGATTCGCCAGGCCCTGCTGCACCAGCCGTTCATTTTCCGCATCCAGCGCGCTCGTCGCCTCATCCAGCAGCAGCAGTGGCGCATTGCGCAGAATCGCCCGCGCGATCGCGACCCGCTGCCGCTGCCCGCCGGACAAAGTGACGCCACGCTCGCCCAGCCGCGCTTCGTAACCGTCGGGAAGACGCAGGATGAATTCGTCGGCCGCCGCGGCAATCGCCGCCTGACGCACTTCGGCCGCGCTCGCTTCCGGGCGGCCATAGCGGATGTTCTCGAATACGCTGCCGGCAAAGATCGCCGGGTCCTGCGAGACCAGCGCGATGTTGCGGCGAAGTTCGCGTGGATCGCAACTGGCGATATCGACGCCGTCGAACCGGATCGCGCCCTCCTGCGGATCGAAAAACCGCAGCATGAGCTGGAACACCGTCGATTTGCCCGCGCCCGATGGCCCCACCAGGGCCACCGCCTCGCCCGGGCGAATTGAAAAATCGACGCCATTGAGCGCCTTGTGATCGGGACGCGAGGGATAGCGGAAAGTGACATTTTCAAATGCCACATCGCCGCGCGCCGGCGACGGCAGCGCACGCGGCTGCGGCGGCGCCTTGATGTCCGGTTCGGTGGTCAGAATCTCCATCAGCCTTTCGGTTGCGCCGGCCGCGCGCTGCACGTCGCCCCAGGTCTCGCTCACCGCGCCCATGCCGGAGGCGAGAAACACCGCATACAGGATGAACTGGCTTAGCTCTCCGCCGGTCATCCGGCCCGCGAGCACGTCCGAGGCACCGATCCACAGCACGCCCACAATCGACGCGCCGACCATGAAAATCACCAGCGCGGTCATCACCGCGCGCATTTTGTTCCGGCTGATCGCAGACGCAAAGGATTCCTCGACCGCGCGATGGAAACCTTCGCGGTCGCTGTCCTCATGCGTGAACGCCTGCACCGTTGAAATCGCGTTCAAGGCCTCTCCGGCATAGGCCGATGTGTCGGCGATGCGGTCCTGCGAATCGCGCGACAGTTTGCGCACGCGCCGGCCAAACAGGATGATCGGCGCCACCACCAGTGGAACGCCAACGAGACAAAGCCCGGTCAGCTTGGGACTCGTTACCACCATCATCACCAGGCTACCCAGCGCCATCACCAGATTGCGCAGCGCAAATGACGCCGACGAACCAACCACTGTCTGGACCAAGGTCGTGTCGGCGGTCAGACGCGACAGAACCTCGCCGGTGCGGGTTTTCTCGAAGAAGCCCGGGCTCAACGACAGCACATGCCCGAATACCCGCGATCGGACATCGGCCGTGATGCGCTCGCCGATCCAGCTCACCAGATAGAAGCGCGTCGCCGACGCCACGCCCATCAGCCCCGCGACGGCGATCAGCGCGAAGAAATAATGGCCGATATTGGCCGCATCTTCGGCCGAGAAACCGTGGTCGATGACCCCGCGCACCGCGGCCGGCAAGACCAGGGTCGCCGCCGCCGCTACGATCAGCGCGGCGCCCGCCGCGGCGATGATGCCGCGATAGGGCGTGACGAAGGGTTGCAGCGCGCGCAACGGCGCCAGGTTTTTCGAGGGAACGCGGGACGCAGCCTTGCGCGCCAGCTCGTCGCTGAATTGGGTGGAATCGCGGGCCATGTCCCTCCTATACCGGAAATTGCCGGTTCCAGGCCACTAACGAAGGCGTAACCGGATCGGTGGCAAATCTGCGCCGCGGCAGTTGACTTTGGCCGCGGCTGCCTGTGTTTAGAACTTAACCATCATGTCCCCGATTCAAATCCCGCAGTCCCATCGCCCGCTGATTTTGATCTGCATCATGCTGGCGCTGTTCATCGGCGCAATAGAAGCCAGCATTGTCGCCACCGCGATGCCGCAGATCGTGGGCCGGCTCGGCGGTTTTGCGCTTTATTCCTGGGTCTTTGCGGCGTTCCTGCTGTCGCAGACCGCAACCACCGTGCTGTTCGGCAAGCTCGCCGACATCTATGGCCGCAAACCGGCGATCATCGGCGGCGTTGCAGTTTTCCTGGTCGGCTCGCTGCTGTCGGGATTTGCCTGGTCGATGCCGGCACTGATCGCGTTCCGCTTTCTCCAGGGGCTGGGTGCGGGCTCGATCCAGACCGTCGCCGTGACCATTGCCGGCGATCTCTATGCACCACGCGAGCGCCTCAGGATCCAGGCCTGGCTTTCCGGCGTCTGGGCCATGGCCGCAATCGCCGGGCCCATCGTCGGCGCGCTCATCCTCGAGCATTTCTCCTGGAGCTGGATCTTCTGGGTCAATGTGCCGGTGGGAATTCTGACCATCGCGGGTTTCGTCCTCTGGATGCATGAGGAAGTCGCACACAAACCGCACTCGGTGGATTATGCCGGCGCCGTGCTGTTCTCGATTTCGGTCAGCGCGCTGCTGCTCGCACTCACCGAGAGCGCAACGCTAAGCTGGACCGTCCTCGCATTGCTGGCCGCGACATTCGCGCTGTTCGCCGCCGCCTTCCTGGTGCAGGAACGCCGCATAGCCGAGCCGATGATCTCACTCGAACTGTGGGGCCACCGGCTGATCGCACGCGCCAATGCGGCCTTGCTGCTCGGCACCATGACGCTGATCGGCATCACTTCCTATGTGCCGGTCTATATCCAGACAGTGCAGGAGCGGCCCGCCATTCTGGCCGGCATCCCGCTTTCCGCGATGCTGTTCGCCTGGCCTCTGGCTTCGGCGACGTCCTCGCGCATCCTCAAAGTCCTTTCGACGCGCGCGACGCTTCGGCTTGGCGGCGCGCTCATTCCGCTCGGAACCGCTTCGCTGTTGTTTGTCACGCCCACCACGTCGCCCGCCTTCATGGGATTTGGACCGGCCATCATGGGTTTCGGCATGGGTCTTCTTAACATCACCTGCGTCGTGATGATTCAGGGGACTGTGGAGTGGTCCAAACGCGGCAGCGCCACCGCCTCACTGCTGTTTGCGCGCAGCATGGGGAACACACTTGGCGTGACGGCGCTCGGCGCCATCCTCAATATCGCGCTGGTCTGGTTTGCCACACGGAACGGCGCTGCTCTGGATGCGGAGCAAATCCAGGCACTGCTGGGCAGCATCGGCAATGTGCTCGGCAATGGGGCAAATCCGGAACTGCGCGGCGCTCTCGACGGCGCTCTCAGGATGACATTCTGGGGCATGATGGCGTTTTCGCTGATCGCTGCTGCGCTCGCCAGTCTGGTGCCGATCCCCGAATTGGAAGCGCTTTCGGCGGACACACATCACCAGTCCGCGCCGCAGCCCATCCGCGAACCCGAAGCCCGAACGGTCAGCGCGGCATAAGAATCACGCGGAGCCGCGGAGAACGCAGAGGCCACGAAGTCAGCCGGGAAACCTGACCGCCGCTTCAGGGCCCCACGCGCGGATGAGAAATTGCGAAGCACCCGCACGCGGCGCACAGCGCCGCGGCAGGATTAAAGGAATGGCCGCGCAAGGCGCGGCGGGCGCGCGTGGGATGCGGCCCCGAAGGATTAGACCAGTTGTGCTTTCGGCATCGACAGGAATGAATGCGCGACATGCCAGTAAAGCTGCCGGTTCAGCCCCAGCGTCAGCGAATGTGCCATGCCGGGCAGAATCGCCATCTGACGGTCGGGATTGGGCAGCTTGCTGTAGAAGTCGATCACGTCGTCTGCCGTGGCGATGCCGTCATACTGGCCGCGGCACAACAGCACCGGGCACTTCACCAGCGACGCCTCGATGATCGGCAGCTTTGAGGTCATGTCGAGATAGGTTCCGGTCGGCACTGAATCACCGAGCGGCAATTCCGCCGCAACCAGCGCTGCTGCGACGCGCGGGTCGGATGTGCCCGGCTTGTCGCGGGTGAAAATCGACTCGATCATTTCCTTCGGACGCGGACGGCGGTTGTGCGTGCGGTAGAAGTCCACCTGCTTGGCGCGTTCCGCGAGTGTCGGGGAGCCTTTGCCGGTATAGGTGTAGGCGCCGAGCACGATGCGATCGACGCGTTCCGGATGGGCCGCGGCAAATGCGGCGACGCGCAGCGCGCCCGAGGATTCGCCGAGCATGTGGAATTTCTGCTGTCCGGTTTCCTGGGCGATCAGCGGCGTGGCGGCTTCAAGATCGGCGACGCCGCTCTTGATATCGGAATTGCCACTGGTGACCGACGACTTGCCATAGCCTTCAAAGTCGATCACCCAGCAGTCGTAACCAAAGCGCGAGAACACATCCATGACCGAATATTCGCCGGCGCCCGGGACATGCAGGTCCCAGCTCGGCATGCCGGAAATCGATGATCCGTGTACCATCACAGCAACCGGCAGCGGCGTTTCACCCGGCGTGGGCGCCTTCATGCGCCGCCGGTAAAGCGCGATATTCACCGCGCCCTTGTGCGCCGTGTACTGCTTATTCCAGTACCCGCCGGTGTCGGCTGCGGCGGCGGCCGGGGCGCTGCGCAGCGGCGACGCGGCAACGGCTGCCGCCGCGGCCAGACCAATACCCGAGAGGATATTGCGGCGGTTGGGAGATGAGTTTTCGTCGTCTGCACGCATGCGCATTCCTCCTCGGCGGCAGTTGGGGATCGCGCGCAATCTACGCCCTTGGCTGTTGACGCGCCACCGGTTTCGGCATTGCCGAACCAACTGCCGGAGGAGTAACGTTTCTGTGAGCGGACAGGAGGAAACACCGATGGCCGCTTTTGGATTGGGGAAAAAATTCAGCCTGATTTGCGCGGTCGCCGCCGCATTGTGCTGCGTACAAAACACCGGAGGCGCCGAAACACCTGAGGATGTCGATCTGGCGCTGGTGATTGCCACCGACGTCTCCTACAGCATCGATGAAAACGAAGCGCATTTTCAACGCCATGGCGCGGTTGCGGCATTCCGCAATCCCGACGTCATAAAGGCGATCGAGAGCGGCCCGCGTGGACGCATCGCGGTGGCCTATATCGACTTCGCAACGATAGGCGCCAACAAAGTGATCGCCGGCTGGCACGTGATCCGCGACGAATCCACGGCGGAGCAATTCGCCGCCATGCTCGAAGCGGCGCCGCGCACATTGGGCGTCAACACTTCGATCAGCAGCGGAATTGAGCTGGCGATGCATCTGCTCGAAACCAGCGGAATCCGTGCCGAAAAACGAATGATCGACATCTCGGGCGACGGTCCGAACAATGAAGGCCATCTGGTCGACCGGGTGCGCGACGAAGCAGTCGCCAAAGGCATTGTCATCAATGGCTTGCCGATCATGACGCCGGCGGATCAATTCGACATTTATTACCTGCCGGACATCGACAAATATTATGCCGGCTGCGTCATCGGCGGCCAGGGATCCTTCATCCAGGTCGCGCACGGGTTTGAAGATCTGGAACGCGCGCTCCGGCGCAAGCTGATCCTGGAAATCTCCGATGCCACGCCATCCCGGCCGCTGCTGAGAAAAGTCGCGGCGGTTGTCCCGCCGCCGCATCCCGCCTATGACAAAGGCTGTGACATCGGCGAGCGAATGCGGTTCGGACAACTGCGCAGCCCGGAACGTGAGGCGGATCTCGAATTTATGCCGATCGAGTGACGGCCGCGCCAGAGGCTGAACACGCAAAAACCCGCGTGGCACCATCTCGCCCGCGGGTGCGAACCTGGTTTATAACCGCGCCCGGTGAAGAACGGGTCAATCGCGTGCGGATGGCATGCGTACCGCCCGGAAGATGGAGGGACTACTGATGAAACTTGCCTGGACCGCCGGCCTGACAGCCGCCGTCAGCCTGATTGCCGTTGGCGCTTATGCGCAAGGCCAGAATTTTGCCAATGTTCAGATCAAAACTACGCCGCTCGGACACAACCTGTTCATGCTTGAAGGCCAGGGCGGCAATATCACGGTCGCCTGCGGCCAGGATGGCTACATTCAGGTCGATGGCGAATTCGCGCCGCTGCACGACAAGATCAAAGCCGCGGTCGATCGCGTCTGCGGTGGAAAGCCGATCAAATATCTTATCAACACGCATTTCCATGGCGACCACACCGGCGGCAATGCGGGCTTCGCCAAAGACGGCGCAACCATCGTCGCGCAGGAGAATCTGAAGCTGCGGCTCGAACACGGCACCACGAATGCCAATGGCCAGAAGACGCCGCCCGCCGAGAAGATTGCCCTCCCGACGAAGACCTACACCAACGAAGGCATTCAGTTGATGGTCGATGGCCAGAGCGCAATGGTCAACCATCCGAAAAGCGCCCACACCGACACCGATTCCTACGTGTATTTCGCGGCTGCCGATGTGATCTCTACCGGTGACATCGTCAGCACCGGCAACCGCTATGTCACGATCGATTACAAGAATGGCGGCAGCATCAACGGCATTATTTCGACGGTCGAAACCTATATCCGCATGGGCGACGACCAGACCAAATATGTGCCGGGCCATGGCGAGCTCACGAACAAGGCCGGCCTCCAGCGCTATCACGATCAGCTGGTGCAGATTCGCGACGCCGTGCAGAACGAGGTCAAGTCGAGCAAGACCGAGGCGCAAGCCGTCGCCGACAAACCACTCGCCCAGGTCGGGGCCGAACTGCACACCAACCAGATGCAGGACGACACCATGGTGAGGGCGGTGTATCAGTCCCTGAAAGGCGCCAAGGCGAACAAAGCCTGACGCCATTCCACTGGCGCGCCGGGTGAGGGGTGAGTCAAAAAACGGCGGCGATGTGATCGCCGCCGTTTTCATTTCCGAGTTCACGCTCCCCTTATTGCAGCGCGTTCCGACAGCAGCAGAGCTATCGTTCCGTACGGAAATACATTTTGCAAAGCGGAGCGCAGCAAATTTGGGGAGGGCCCGTCTACGGCGGCGACCAAATCGCCGCGTTTTCGTTTATCAACACTCGACGCCAAACAGCGGCATAATCCAAACGGCGGCAATCGCTCGTGCGCAGGAGAAAGCGATGGAACTTACGCGAAACGGCTCGCGCCCATCCCAAAAGGGACCAGAGCAATTCTTCACCGGAACGGTTCGCATCGATCCGATCGTTCAGGCCCCGGAACCATCGCGTGTCACGGCGGGATGCGTGACATTCGAGCCGGGTGCGCGTTCGGCCTGGCACACGCACCCGCTGGGACAAACGCTGATCGTCACGTCGGGGCTTGGCTGGACTCAGTGCTGGGGCGGTCCGATCGAGGAAATCCGCCCCGGCGATGTGGTGTGGTGTCCGCCCGGCATCAAGCATTGGCATGGCGCAACCCCGTCGACCGCGATGACGCACATTGCGATCACCGAACAGCTCAACGGCAAAAATGTCGAATGGCTGGAAAAAGTCAGCGATGAGCAATACCGCGCCAACTTTATTGGGTGAGCCCCGCAGTTTTTGGTTAATATCTGACGCGCTGCCTGTCGGTACGGTCTCCGGCATAAAACTGCAATTCGGCGGCGCACGCTAACAACACGACACTCAAGCCTCGCAAGCACAGCCCTCAAGCCGCCGTGCCCCGAGTGGAGAATTGAATGCGATTGCTGGTTCTGCCGGGCGATGGGATCGGCCCGGAAATCACTGCGGCGACACTGACGGTCTTGCGCAAAGTGGCCGATGTTTTCGGTTTCCCGCTGGAATTCCAGGAAGAAGCGGTCGGGCATGTCAGCCTTCAGCAATATGGCACCACGGTCCGCCCCAACCTTCTCGATTTAGCCAGATCGGCCGATGGGCTGATCCTGGGACCGGCCGCCACGTTTGACTTCCGCGATCCGGCGAAGGGCGAAATCAATCCGTCGGCGTTCTTCCGCAAGTCGCTCGATCTGTTTGCCAATATCCGCCCCTGCCGCACCTGGCCCGGTTTGCCGCAAAAGCTCGGCGCATTCGATCTCGTAATCGCCCGCGAAAATACCGAGGGCTTCTATGCCGACCGCAATATGGTGCAGGGCAATGGCGAAATGCAGGTCACCGAAGATGTGGTGATCTCATTGCGCCGGGTGACCCGAAAGGCCTGCGCACGCATTGCGAAGGTGGCATTCGAACTGGCGCAGCAGCGGCGCAAGCACGTCACCGCGGTGCACAAGGCCAATGTTCTCAAACTCGGCGACGGCATGTTCCTCGATGAATGCCGCAAACTGCAGCGGCAATTTCCCGGCGTAACCCTGGACGAACTGATCGTTGACGCCGCAATGGCGCATCTCATCCGTCATCCGCAGGACTTCGATGTCATCGTCACCACCAATATGTATGGCGATATCATTTCGGACATGACCGCGGAAGCATCGGGCAGCCTGGGCCTTGGCGGATCGCTGAATGCCGGCGACAATTACGCGATGGCGCAGGCGTCGCACGGTTCGGCGCCCGATATTGCCGGGCGCAATATCGCCAATCCGTTTTCGCTCATCCTTTCCGCCGCCCAATTGCTCGATTGGCTTGGCCGGCGCAAAGGCCAATCGGGCTGTTGCGAGGCCGCATCAGCAATCACCCGCGCGATCGAAAATGCCGTCGTGGCGGGGGAGATCACGCGCGATATCGGTGGTAGGCTCGGCACCAAAGAAACGGGTGAAGCCCTGGCCAGACAAATCGAAAATGACCGCAATTGAATCGGGCGTTATTGC
>JAGWSK010000028.1 GCA_028869355.1 Alphaproteobacteria bacterium
TCGCGCCCCTGCTGCGCAAAGGCGACGACGAATTCTATGATGCGGTGCGCTGGGCGGTATTCGCTCTGATCGATGCCGAAGAACTCGGTATCACTGCGTCCAATCTCGAAAGCCAGCGCATGCGCGAAGATCCGGACGGGCGGGCGTTTTTCACCGCCCCAACCGCCGCAAGCCGGGGATTGGCGAAAGGCTGGGCTGCGGCTGCTGTCGCAGCGTCCGGCAACTATGGTGAAATCTTCGACCACAACCTTGGCGGCAGGCTTGGCCGCAACCTGAATAAGAGCTGGACCGAGGGCGGTCTTTTGTACGCGCCGCCAATTCGCTGAATTCGTGATGCAACCGGTGTAGGCCCCACGGCGTTTTGGTTTGAACGCGCGAGGGACAACAATGGCCAAGTATCGGATGTATATCGTCGAACGCTCCGGCAAATTCCGCTGGCCCTACGATCTGTTTGCCAAAGGTGATGACGATGCGCTTTCCATGGCGCATGCGGCCCATTATGCCTGCAGCGATATGCCGGTCGCCGTTGAGGTCTGGCACGGAGCCCGCCGGATTCCGGGAACATCGCACATCCGTATCGCCTCGCGTGACCAATGGGAACGTGCCTGTTCGGCACAGCCGGAGGCGCTGCTGAGGTTGACGGAGGCGCTGCGCAACAGCGGGACGTCGGTGGCCCGCAGCCGCAGGTTGTCTGAACAAGTGGACGCCTTGCGCTCACGCCAAAACGCCGCCTGATTCGAGCAATAAACCAGGCCCGCTGCGATCCTGCCGCAGCGGGTTTTCATTTGCCCAATCCTTGTCCGTAGCCGGACCGGATGATACGAATCCTGCCCTGATTTTTGGCAGCCTCGGCAAGCGGGGCGCTTCATGAAAGGGCGGGAACGTGGCCAGGACACCAGACATCAAACGGCGTCAATTTCTTGCTGGAGCAGCGGCGGCAGGTCCGATCATGGGACTTGCGTCAACCACCAAAGTCGTCGCCGCGGAAACCCCGGCCCGTTCGGTCCCGGCAAAGCCACAAACCGCCGGCGACTACAATCCCCCGCAGGAAGCCCAACCGCTCGTCAACAGCGGGAAGGTGGGCGGCGATTTCATGGTGGATTGCCTGAAATCCCTCAACATCGATTATGTCGCCTCAACCCCCGGCTCGACATTCCGCGGGTTGCAGGAATCCATCATCAATTACGGCATGAACTCGAAGCCCGAGTTCATCACCACGATCCACGAAGAAGCGTCCGTGGCGATGGCCCATGGCTATGCCAAGATTGCGGGCAAACCGATGGCGACCATGGTGCATGGAGTGGTCGGCCTGCAGCACTCCTCGATGGCGATCTACAACTGCTTCTGCGATCAGGCCCCCGCGATCGTCATGGCGGGCAATGTCGGCAATGGCACACAACGCCGCCCCGGCGTGGAGTGGGCGCACAGCGCGCATGACCAGGGCATCATCGTTCGTGACTATGTGAAGTGGGACGATCAGGCGAATAATCTTCAGGATTTCGCCGAAGGCCTGGTCCGCGCCTATGATCTCGCCACCACAACGCCGATGGGCCCGGTGATGGTGGTGATCGATGCCGACCAGCAGGAAGAAGTCATTGAGCCGGGCCGCAAGCTGTTCATTCCCAAACTGCATCAGCGCACGCAGCCGGTGGCCGATCCGGGTGCGCTTGCCGAAGCAGCAAGGCTGCTTGTCGCGGCGGAAAACCCCGTGATCGTTTCCGGGCGCTACACGCGCACGGAAAACGGTCCGAAGCATCTCGTGCAACTCGCCGAGGCACTGCAGGCGCCTGTCGTCGACGAGCGCAACCGTATGAACATGCCGTCGCGCCATCCGCTCAATCACACCGAACGAGGCGGCGCGATGATGCGGCAGGCCGATGTGGTTCTCGCGCTGGAGCCGATGGATCTCTACGGCACGCTCAACAATGTCGATGATCTGATCGGGCGTCCTTCAAAGCCAAAGATCCAGCCGGGCACGAAGGTCATCGTGATTGGCACGACCGACCTCAATATCAAGCCGAATATGGGCGAGTATGAGCGGTATCAGGCCGCTGACATCGGAATCGCCGGAGACGCGGAAAACTCGTTGCCGTGGCTGATCCAGGCGATCGAAAAGGAGATGACCCCGGCCCGCAAGAGCGTCGCGATGGCGCGCGGCCAAAAGCTCAAAGCCGCCGGCGCGAAATTCCTCCAGGCCGCCGACACACAGGCGGCCATGGGTTGGGACGCGAGCCCGATTTCAACCGCACGCATTTCCGCCGAAGTCTGGAATCAGATCAGAAATGAAGACTGGACCATGGCGTCCGAAGTCAATTTCCTCTCCAACTGGCCATACCGGCTGTGGAGCATGGAAAAACACTATCATTCCATGGGCGGATCGACCGGCGGCGGCGTCGGCTACAATGCCCCTGCGGCACTCGGCGCTGCGCTCGCGAACAAGGAGCATGGCCGGATCACTGTCGCGCTGAACGGCGATGGCGATCTCATGATGTCACCGGGCGTGCTGTGGACCGCGGCGCATCATCGCATCCCGATCCTCTATATCGTGCACAACAACCGCGCCTGGCATCAGGAATACATGCACGTCCAGCGCATGGCCGAACGCAATCAACGTGGCATCGACCGTGCCTGGATCGGCACCACGATCAGGGATCCGTACCTCGACTTCGCAACGCTTGCGAAATCCATGGGCGTGTATTCCCAGGGACCGATTGATCATCCGGCCGATGTTGGCCCGGCGATCCAGCGCGCCATCGCAGTGGTCAAGCGCGGCGAACCGGCACTGATCGATATCGTGTCGCAACCGAGATAAGAAAGCGCGCAAGGCGCGCAGAGCGTTCTCCTCCCCCGCGCAGCGTGGGGGAGGACTAAGGAGGGGGGCCCTCCTTTCGGGGGAGTTGGAGGAAACCCACGCGGCCCGGGAAAGCAGCAGGGGAGCAATTTGGTTTTGGGAGGTTCAGTGATTACTCGCGTATTGAGTTATACCGCGGTCGGGTTGCTGATATCGGCAATCGCATCATCCGTTGCCTTCGCACAGGACACCCCGCGTGGAAATGCCGCCGATGGCAAGAAGCTGTTCGAGACCATCGGCTGTTTCGAATGTCACGGCTATGCCGGGCAGGGTGGCGGCGCCGGGCCTAAACTGATCGATCCGCCGGCCTATCCGGCTTTCATTGTCCAGCTTCGTACGCCGCGCAATGTCATGCCGCCGTTCACTGCGAAGGTTCTGACCGATCAGCAGGCTGCCGACATCTACGCCTATATCTCGACCTTCCCGGAGCCGCCCGATCCGAAAACCATCCCGCTGCTTCAGAACTGAAGCCTCGGCCCAGGCTCTTGCGAAGCAAGCGGGGGCTGCCGCGCGCTCGAAGTCGCGATCAGGCACCGTCTCCGCGCATAATCGCTACGACCGCCTGGCGGACGTCCTCCAGCATCTGCGGCGTAATCGTTGCCACGCCGCGAACGAACAGCGACTCGTTTGCGGTGAACAGCTTGGCTGGCCGGATGTAGCTCACACGCTCAAGGTCGCCCATAAGGAATGCGTCTCGGGTTAACGGAATTGCAGCAGGGTCACCGTAGGGATTACTCGTGATCTGACATGCGATCCAATCTCCCCGGCCAGCGCTGCTCAGAAGCAGAGCGGGGCGAAGCTTACTTTGGCTGAGATCTGAGAAAGGGAATCGAAGAAGAACTATTTGTCCTGCCGCAAATGGGCCCATGCAGCATCCTCCTCAGGCCGCAGCCAATCTTCCGCCATGGCGCTCTCAGCAAGGTACAGCGCCTCGTCTGCGGCAGGTTTTAGCAGCGTTAGCAATGCTCGGCCCGGAGGCAGTTGCCCAACCGGTTCGACCGGATGAACATTTCCCGATGCGTCGATTTCAACTTCGATGGTCTTCAGCATAGTTCCACGATATCGCAAAAATGCGCTCAACCAAACGGCCGGGCGCCGCCCGCTAAAACGCCGGGTGGTCCTCGTGCGGCAGCGGCGCCACCTCGTAGCCGAAGTAGTAGGTATTGTTCGGCTCACAGACATCCTCGATCAGCGGCCCCGGATGGACCCGCACCCAGGTCTGTTTGGCGTTCCACGGCATGTTGAA
>JAGWSK010000254.1 GCA_028869355.1 Alphaproteobacteria bacterium
GGCCGCTTCAGATGCTGCGACAGCACGGCGGCATCGGCCGTGGCGTCGCCCTGCGCATCGCGGGCATAGCCACCGGTGCCGAACATCCAGACCGCACGCACTTTTTCGGGCGGCAGGCCGAGCAGTTCGGAAATGCCAAGCTGGCAGTCGAACGGTTTCTGCGTGCTGGTGTAAACGGTCGCGCTGTCGTCTTTGACATCGGCGACCGCGCAGGCCGGACCCATGCTGGCATGCGACATGAAGGGATATTCGTATTCGCCTTCGAGAACGAATGCCGCCTGCTTGAACGCATCCTCAACCGATCCGCGGCGCTTTTCCTGTGACGCGCCGACGGCTTTGACTTTCGGATCGCCCGAACGCGCCACCACCGGCGCAGCCCGAATATGATCGAAGATTTTTTCGTGGCCGGGGAAATTGGCATTGGCTGCGGACCACGTCACCTTCAACTGGCGCGCGGCCCTGACCGCGTTCCATTCCTTCTCGGCGACAACGCCGAGGAAATCCTTGATCCACACCACCCGGGCGCCGGGAATGTCGGAGATGGATTTTTCATCCACCGACACCGGCACCGCGCCCGCCACCGGCGGACGGACCATGCGCGCATGCACCATGTTGGGCAGCTTCAGGTCGGTGACCTGCTGCAGTGTACCGAACACTTTGCCCGGCATATCCTTGCGCGGATAGGGTTTGCCGATGACCTTGAACTCTTCCGGCTTTTTCAACGGCGCGTCCACCTTCACGGTGAGCTGCTGCGCTTCGCCGTGATATTCGATGGCTGCGTCGAACTGGCGGCCGCCGATAAGTTCGGCATAGGTGACGCGCTTTGACGGATCCGCAATGGAATGGACCACGCCGTCGGTCACGGTGAGCTGGTCCGGCGGAAGGCCGAGTTTTTCGCCACCCATCTGGATCAGCAGGCGGCGGGCTTCCGCCGCGGTCTGGCGCAGGATGATGCCGCCCTGACGCAAGCCATTGCCGGCGGTTGATCCGCCCATATTCACGCAATGCGCGGTGTCGCTGATCACCACGCGCACGCGATCCCACGGAACATCGATTTCTTCCGCGACCAACTGTGCAACCGAGGTTTCAAGGCCCTGGCCGCCGTCGATCTTGCCGTAATAGGCAACCACGGTGCCGTCGGGTTCGATCGAGATATAGGACGACAGCTTTCCGGGGCGCACGCCGGCGGCGGCGGCGGAGTCGAATTGCACGGCTTCGGCCCATTCGGGCGGAGTTGCAAGCGCGACGACGAGTGCACCGCTGGCGGTGAGGAATGCGCGGCGGCTCAGTTTGCTGAGTTCGAGTTCGAGCATGATCGCCTCCTACACCTTTGACGCACGCAGGACCGCCTTGACGGCGGCATTATGAGTGCCACAGCGGCAGATCAGGTCGGACAGGGCGTCGCGAACCTCCTGTTCGGTCGGATGCGGATTGCGCGCCAGCAATTCGGCGCTGGTCATGATCCAGCCATGGATGCAGTAGCCGCACTGATTGACCTGTTCGGCGATCCATGCGGTTTGCAGCGGATGTGGTTTTTCCGGCGTGCCCAATCCGGCCAGCGTGGTGATCCTGCGGTTGGCGACCAGCGAAACCGGTGTGGTGCAGGAACGGACCGCCTGGCCATCGACATGCACGGTACAGGCGCCGCACTGGCCAAGGCCGCAGCCGAAGCGCGGATTGCTCAATCCGAGATCGTCGCGCAATGCATAGAGCAGCGGCATCTTCGGATCGTCGACGGAAATCACGTACGGCTTGCCGTCGACGTTAAGGGTCAGGTTTTGCGCCATGGAGCTTCCTTCCCGGGCGATGTGATTCTGGCTAATCCCTATTCTTCAAAGGTACCAAAACTGTATCGCGACGCAAAACCTTGCGCCGGTGATAACCGTCACTTGTTGAGCGTGAGTTGCAGGACATCGGCGGTTTTGCCGCCGCCGCCACAGCGCGAAGACCCGCCAAACACCAGCAGCTTGTCGCCGGCAACCGCGGCGGCAAATCCGTGGCGCGGACCCGGCAAAGACGGCAGTTCCACCCAGCGGTCATTCTTCAGGTCGTAACCTTCGACTTCGTTATAGGTTTTTCCCATTTTGCACTCGCCGCCGGCGAGCACCAGCATGCCACGATATTCGGCATAAGCGACGCTTGAACGGGTCGTCGGCATCGGCGCGGCCGAGGTCCATTTGTCCGTCGCCGGATCGTAAATCTCGTGGACAGCGGTGTTTTGCGTCGCCTCTCCGGTTCTTCCGGCGATCAGATGGATCTTGCCGTCAACCACGAATACGCCCGCATGGTCGCGCGATGTCGGAACCGGCGCCGCTTGATGCCAGCTGTTCATCGCAGGATTGTAAACGAGATGGACGGGCAGCGTGCCCTCCTCGCCCATATAGCGCCCGCCGACGACATGGATCATGCCGCCAACCGCGGCCAGCGAGATGCCGCCCATCTTGCCCGGCAGCGGCGTCAGCGTCTGCCATTTGTCCGTGGCCGGATCATAGGAGTACACGCCGGCCGATGGAATCGAGTGGTGTCCGCCGGCGAAGCCGCCGGCGAGATAGATCTTTCCATTCAGGACCGCGATGCCCTGATGGGTGAGCCCTTCCGGACCGTGGCTGCGTTCGCGGAACGTGTTCGTCGCCGGATCGTATTCGGTCACGAATCCATCCGTATACCGCTCATCGCGCTTGCCGTCCTTGACGTCGTCCCATGCGCCGCCGATGAGATAAATCTTGCCGTTGACGACGGCGGCCTGTTCCTCGTCGCGCGCCTGCGGCAGGGATGCGATTTTGGTCCACATCCCGGCTTCCTGCTGCGCGGCGGCGGGATAAAGCGCGAGGGCCCCGGCACAGGCGAGCGCCGCGACCGTGCATACAGCCGCGGCTCTGAACGACATCACTCCTGCCTCCAATTGTTGCGCACCTTCGCGGCGCGATCGATTCTCACGGATTTCTTGATGCCACATAGGCGGCGATTGCAACGATATCGTCCTCGCCCAGTTTGGCTACCACCGGCTTCATCAGTTGCGTCGCGGTTGCGTCGCGCGCGCCCTGCTGAATGTCGAGGAGCTGACGGACAATATAGATCGGATGCAGGCCGGCAATTGCCGGGACATTGCCGAGGCCCTTCAAATCAGGACCGTGGCACGCCGAACAGGAAATCGTCTTGCCATTGCCGCCCGTGGTGACGAGTTC
Source organism: Alphaproteobacteria bacterium (assembly GCA_028869355.1). Taxonomy (GTDB): domain Bacteria; phylum Pseudomonadota; class Alphaproteobacteria; order Micropepsales; family Micropepsaceae; genus CAIYRG01. Next base: position 3,186 of record JAGWSK010000254.1, read on the forward strand.
TTCGCCTTTTTTGATGCTTCCGGGCGGGACATAGGCGATGAATCCCGAATGTGGATCGCGCAGTTCGGCACGTTCGGCGTCTTGCGGAACCTCAATGATGCGATCGGCGATCGGTTCGGTGCCGCCATCAGGCTTCACAAAGCGCATATTGCCGCCGCCGACATAAGTCACGGGAACCGTCGCGGCCTCCTGTACCTTGACCCATGTGGTGGGTTTGAGGCTCGCGAAATAGGCGGCTGCGGCTTTGATCTCGTCGTCCGTCAACGCCTTGGCGATGGTCACCATGCCGTTGGAACGGGCGGGAATGACGTTGTGGCGTTTGCCGCTCTGGAAGTCCTTCACCTGCTGGAAAAAATATTCGGGATTGAGTCCGGAAAGATCTGCCGATTCCGGGTGCCCCAGGCCGTTCGGCAGGTGGCAGCCGGCGCAGGCCCGCACATCCGGACGCCGGCCGTTTTGCACCACGTCGGGCATCGGCGGCCGTTCATTGGGAAACCAATCCTTGACGCCGAAGAAATTGCCGACTTCGCGCGCGGTGTAAGACTGATCGCTTCCCGGTACATGTTTGGGCTGGCCATCGTCTCGCGCCCGTGGAGCGTTGCGATCCTGTGCCGGGTACGCCCAATCGGGCGCCGTGACATCGGCGCCGAGCGCGAATGCAGGGATCAGAGCGAGCAGCACGCCGCCAAACAGCATTTTCATTCTTTCCTCCCGCCGCACCGGACGTAGCGCTGAAATCCGCGCCTGATTGCCGGTGGGAACCTTGGCAGTGTAAATAAGATACGCCGGCCGAACAACACATGCTGGCCTCAGTTTGGACGGACGGGGCCGGAGACGGTTAATGAAAAATTCATCCGCACATAGTGCCCAGCCCGCGCTCCGGAAAACCGCTGTCCTGTTGATCAGTATGGCGTGCATTTTGGCTTTGACCGGCGCAGGGGCGGAAACCACTGCTGGCGTACCGGATTTCTCGGGTCCGTGGGCGCTCAGGGGAAATGCTTTCGATTTCGCCGCGCCTGCGGAAGGAATTGTGCCGGGGCCGCTGGTGAACACATCCGGCGACCGCCTGGTCCCGGTCGGCAATTATGACAGCCCGCTTCTGAAACCGTGGGCGGCAGCGGCGGTGAAGAAGCACGGCGACCTGCTGCTGGCCGGCAAACTCGCGCCCGACGCCCATACCGCCTGCTACCCCATGGGACTGCCCTATGTCCTGCAGGTCCGGGACAATGTCTGGCTGCTGCAAACACCGGATTGGATCACCATTGCCTACCAGAATGGGAGCCAGCGCCGGTTCGTGCACATGAATGCCGAACATTCTGCGCATCCGGTGCCATCGTGGTTTGGCGAATCGGTCGGCCATTATGAAGGCGATACCCTGGTGATCGACACCATTGGAATCGCCGTGCACGAATTGTCGGCCATCGATCGTTTCGGCACGCCGCACACCGGGGCCATGCACGTTGTGGAGCGCTATCGCGTTGCCGACAACCGCCGGAGCATGCGGGTGGAGTTCACGGTTGATGATCCGGGTACGTTCAATATGCCGTGGCACGCATCGGTGACCTATGGCCGGGGAA
>JAGWSK010000255.1 GCA_028869355.1 Alphaproteobacteria bacterium
AACGCCTGCTGCATCCGGGCTGCGACAAGACCAAATGCGGCGCCGGCAACCGCCTGAAAAACCGGATTGCTGAAGCTGAAATCGATCAGAAAATGCACTTCCGAGCCGTGTTTTTTCAGCGGCACAAACCGCCATCGGTTATCGAGCCGTTTGAACGGTCCCTCGACATGCCTGGCCTCGATCATCAGTGCCGGATAATCGAGCCTGACCCGGCTGACATAGCTTTCGCGAAAGGCGAGATAGGATACGTCCATCCTGGTGGCGACGAATTCGATGTCGCCCTGCTTCTCACGCCCGCAGATCCGGATTGCGGCGCACCAGGGCAGGAATTCCGGATAGCGGTCGATCGCGGCGACAACCGCATACATCTGTTCTGCCGTATAAGGAACGATTCGGGTTTCGCGATGGAACGGCATCGGCCATTCACTGTCCGTCTGCCCGGCGGGCAGCCCTGAGGCGCGCAAAGTCTTCACCTGCATGGTAGGAAGAACGCGTCAGCGGGCTGGCCGATACCATCAGGAAACCCTTGGCGCGCGCGGTGGCCTCAAGACCGGCAAACTCCTCCGGCGGCACGAAGCGATGCACCGCGGCGTGTTTGCGGCTCGGCTGCAAATATTGGCCGATGGTGAGAAAATCCACGCGCGCTGTCCGCAGATCGTCCATCACCTGCATCACTTCCTCACGGCTTTCGCCGAGCCCCACCATCAGCCCTGATTTCGTGAACGCGTCCGGATCGATGTCCTTGACCCGGTCGAGGAGTCTTAACGATGCGTAGTAGCGGGCGCCGGGCCGGATCCCGAGATACAAACGCGGCACGGTTTCGAGGTTGTGATTGAACACATCGGGCGGAGCCTGCATCACGGTTTCGACTGCGCCCGGCTTGCGCAAAAAATCGGGGGTCAGGATTTCGACCGTGGTGTCGGGCGCCAGTTCCCGCAACCACCGCACCGTCAGCGCAAAATGCTGCGCGCCACCATCGTCCAGATCGTCGCGATCAACCGACGTTATGACCACGTGCTTGAGCCCAAGCTTCTGGACTGCGCGGGCGACATTTTCCGGCTCGTGGGGATCAAGCGCCCCCGGCAGGCCGGTCCGGACATTGCAGAAGCCACAGGCGCGGGTGCAGGTGTCGCCCATGATCATCATGGTCGCATGCGCCTGGTCCCAACATTCGCCGATATTGGGACATCCCGCTTCCTCGCAGACGGTGTGCAAGCCGTGTTCCCGCACGATTTCGCGGGTGCGCAGGAAGCCGCGGCCTGACGGCGCCTTCACCCGGATCCAGTCGGGTTTTCGCGGCGGGACATTGTCCGGCCGGTGCGATTTTTCGGGATGCCGCGGCCGCTGTCCGCGGTTTTGATCGATGATTGTCGTCATGTGCGAGTGTATCTAATGCCCGTCGGGCCAGAAATCACCGGCCAAAGTGATCGCGGCGGTGCTTTCGGGCATAGTAGAATGCCGCAACCTACAGGGATTCGGGAGTGGCCAGGCCGTTTGCCACATTCGACGTGTCGCGCGCGCGGCGCAGCCTGTTCAGGGCGCTGCTCGATGCCGCCGGCAAATTCGGGGCAGACCGGCAGATACTGGTCGATGGCGATGGGCGCGTGTTCAAATACCGCGATCTCATCCGGGCAACGCTGGCTTTGGGCTTTGCCCTGAAACAGGGGACCCGTCCGGGCGAATCGGTTGGCGTGATGCTGCCCACGGGCGCGGCGGCGGCGATCGCGGTATTTGCCATCTCGGCCTATGGCCGCGTGCCGGCCATGCTGAATTTCACCGCAGGCATGCAAAGCCTGCGCACCGCCATGCAAATGGCCAATGTCAAACGTGTCGTGACGGCCCACCGGTTCATCGAGCTTGGGAAATTCGAATCCCTCGCCCAGGAACTCGGACGCGAATGCAAGTTGATCTATCTGGAGGACGTCCGGGACCGCCTGCCGCTCGGCGCCAAGGCTGCGGCGGTGATCGGAAAATTCGCGCCCGCTGCGGTCGCAGCGCGACAGCGGCCGGATCGGCCCGCAGCCATCCTGTTTACATCCGGCACCGAAGGCGAACCCAAGGGCGTGGTCCTGTCCCACTTCAATATCCTCGCCAATGTCGAGCAGGTCCGCTCGCATCTGGAACTCTTCGACCATGACGTACTGTTCAATCCATTGCCGGTGTTCCACTGCTTCGGCCTGACCGTCGGAACCTTCATGCCGATTTTTCTCGGCGTAAAGGCGGTGATGCATCCGACGCCGCGCCAGCCCCATGAAATTGTCCGCCGGATTCGCGAATATGGCGCGACCATACTGCTCGCCACCGACACTTTCGTTTCGCAATATATCCGGGCCGCGGATGAGGACGATCTTTCCAGCCTGCGTCTTGCGGTGTGCGGCGCGGAGAGACTGCGTGATGAAACCCGCCAACTCGCCCGCCACAAATGCCAGGTCGAACTGCTGGAAGGATACGGGGTTACCGAAGCGTCTCCGGTGATCTCTGCGAACCAGCCCGAGGCCAATCGCCCAGGCACAGTTGGCCACTTCATGCCGGGTATGGAAACACGCGTCGAACCGGTCGAGGGCATCCGCGACGGCGGGCGATTGCTGGTACGCGGACCCAATGTGATGCTCGGCTATCTGAGTACGGATGAACCCGGGAAGATTCACCCTCCAGACGACGGTTGGCACGATACCGGCGACGTCGCTTCGGTCGACGAGGACGGCTATCTCGCGATTCGCGGAAGGCTGCGGAGATTTGCGAAAATCGGCGGTGAAACGGTGTCGCTGACGGTGGTCGAAAACTGCGCATCGGCCCTCTGGCCCGATCATTCCCATGCCGCGATTGTGCTTCGCGACGAGCGCCGGGGAGAAAACATCGTGCTGGTCACCACCAATGCGAGGGCCGATCGCAACGAGCTCCTGGTCTGGGTGCGAAACCACGGCGTACCGGAACTGGCCGTACCGCGGCGCGTTATTGCGGTTGACGAAATTCCCGTCCTGGGCAGCGGCAAAACCGACTATCCGGGCGTCACCCGGCTGGCCATGCAAGCCACGCAAACCTCCTCCGCCGCCGAGTAAGCATTTTCCTCCGTATGCGTAGCTTTGGATTCTTCGAATCGCAAAGCTGCCTTACCCGCCGGCATGCCCGGGCGGCCGGCGCTCAACGCTATCGCGGTTCGCGGGTTCACGGATCA
>JAGWSK010000256.1 GCA_028869355.1 Alphaproteobacteria bacterium
AAGGTGCAATTGCAGTGACCGACTTGCCTAGGACGTTGAGAGTTCCGGCGGATGGACGCTTTGGCCCAGGTGGAAACCCGGGATCCCGCACGCGCCAGGTTGCGGTCGGTCAAGACGCGGTTGGAAGCCCCGACCGCATACCTTCGCTGGCGGCATTATTTCCACACGTCCATTTCGAATCGTTCGGCGAGTTCTGGCCGGATTCGCTCTCGGCAGATTTTGACATCGCGATCGTTTCCGTCGATGCCGCGTCTTTGCCGCAGATGAATTGGACCGAAGAGCGTCTGAAGGCGCGCTCGCGTGGGACCCAAATCATTGTCGTGCTGCGCAACGCCAATGTGGAGACCAGCCGCCGGCTTGCGCGATGTGGCGCCGCGGACGTGTTGCCGGCGCCGGCAAGCGAACCCGCGCTCGCGCTGAGCATCGAACGGCTGTTGGGGCGCGAAAGGGAGGTGGCTTCGCCGACGAGCAGATCCGGCCAGATTGCCGCAATCCTCAAAGCCGGCGGAGGCGTCGGTGCGACGTCGCTTGCAACCCAGATCACAGCGATGTTGTCGAGGCGCGGAGGCGAAGCTCATCCTGTCTGCCTCGCCGATCTCGATTTGCAGTTCGGTGAAGCTGCGCTTTATATGAATGTTTGCAATGCATTCAGCGTCACGGATTGTCTCGCTGCCGGCTCGGCTCTTGAAGAGTCGCCTTTTGCTGCTGCTTTGGCGACCAAGCATTCGTCCGGCGCGCGTCTGTTGGCGGCGCCACAATTGCTTGATTCCATGGATGTGCTGAGCCCTGAACTGGTCTCGAAGCTGCTCCATGGATTGAAGAAGACTTTCGCACTCACCATCCTCGATCTGCCTCCCGTGTGGACCGCCTGGAGCAATCGCGCCCTGCAACTGTCGGATCGTATTTGTGTCGTAACACAGCTTTCGGTTCCGCATGTTCACCTCGTCCGCCGGCAACTGGCGATGCTTTCAACCCAGCAGCTCGACGACCGGCCGGTTGTCCTGGTGTGCAACGCGGTGAATTCCGATCAGCAGTCAACGATTTCGATCAAAGCTGCGGAACGCGCGATCGGCCGGCCTTTTGATCTCGTGATCCCGGAAGACAACCGGGTGATGTGCTCGGCCATCAATCGGGGAATGGAGATTTCGGCCGTGAAGCGAGGCACCAAACTCGAACGCGCCATCGTCATGATGGCGGATTTTATCGCTTCTGATGTGTTCGCAAACCCACTTTCGGTTATCAGAGGTTGATGCGCCATGCTTTTCAAGGAACAAACCCCGGCACTGACAGTTGACCTCGACAGATTCGTGCGCTCCGGCGCGGAGATCGAGAACCGAACCGGTCTCAAGGTTCGCATTCATCAGCGGCTTCTCGAAGTGCTTAATTTAAGTGCTCTCGACAAGGCGACTCGTGAGGCATTGCGCCCCGAAGTCAGAAGTGTCGTCAACCAGGTCCTCCTGCAGGAAAAATGTCTGCTCAACCCCAGGCAGGTGGATTGGCTGTTGGAAGATGTACTCGATGAACTGCTCGGTTTGGGACCCCTTGAGCCGCTGCTGAGGGATGACACCGTAAGTGATATCCTCATCAATACGCATAACAGGGTTTACGTCGAACGTGGCGGCAAGCTGGAAACGACGGAGATCCATTTTCTCGACACAAAGCATCTTCTTCGCATTGTCAACAAGATCGTTTCCGCCGTGGGCCGTCGCGTTGACGAGTCGATGCCGATGGTCGATGCCCGGCTCGGTGACGGCAGCCGCATCAATGTCATCATTCCGCCCCTGGCCGTGGACGGACCGCTGGTTTCCATCCGCAAATTCGCACGCCAGCCGATTCACATGCCGCGGCTTATCGAACTCGGCTCCATCAGCAAGGAAATGGCACGGTTGCTGCAGGCGACTGTCCGCAGCCGGCGTTCAATGCTGATATCGGGCGGCACCGGATCCGGCAAAACGACTTTTCTGAATGCGCTCTCCGCCTTCATCGAGCAGCGCGAACGGATCATCACGATCGAGGATTCCGCCGAGTTGCAGCTTCAGCAACCCCATGTCGGGCGGCTCGAAACACGGCCACCGAATATCGAAGGCAAAGGCGAGATTACGCCGCGCGATCTGGTTCGAAATGCCCTTCGCATGCGGCCAGACCGCATTATCGTCGGCGAAGTCCGGAGCGGCGAGGCGTTTGACATGCTGCAGGCGATGAATACCGGTCATGAGGGCTGCATGACCACGATCCACGCCAATAGCCCGCGGGACGCATTGTCGCGCGTGGAACAGATGATTGGAATGGCCGGACTCGATATCTCTCCCGCTTCGATCCGGCGTCAAATCGCATCCGCCATCAATGTCATCGTGCAGATAGAACGCATGGAGGACGGAGTGAGGCGTGTCGTGTCGGTCACGGAAATTGTCGGCATGGAAGAGGAAATGATCGTAAGTCAGGAGATCTACCGCTTCCGCCGCCACGGACATACTGCGGACGGAATGGTGGAGGGCGTATTCGAAGCGACGGGCGTAAGGCCCAAATTCCTCGACCATGTTCTCGCCCGCGGAATCGAGTTTGCACCCACCATCTTTGCCCAGGGACGGAGATCAATTTAGCCATGCAGGGCGCGTTTTCACCGCTTATCTACGTGGTTGCCTTCGTCGCGATGTTTCTTCTGATACAGGGCGCCGCGGCGCTGTTCTTTTCCTCGCGCGATCGAAACCAGGGGGTCAATCGCCGGCTTACCATGCTTCAATCCGGCATGGAGCCAGTCGCCGTATATACTGCGTTGGCGCGAAGCTCTGCCAATGTGCTGACCAGGAAAAGCCAGAGCAGCTTTCTCCCGCGGCGGTTGGAGGAAGCATTTCGACAAGCGCAATTGGAGATCCATCCAATACGATTCATGCTGATCGTCGCAGGCTGCGCCGGCGCGCTTTGGATCTTCGGTCTTCTGGCGGTCGGATTCGGCGTTTATGCCGCTCTGCTCCTGCTCATTGTCAGTTGCTCAATTTCTGCCGGCGCGGCATGGGCCTGGCTGAACTGGCGGCGTCAAGCGCGACTGAAGCTGATTCAGGAGCAGATGCCGGTTGGGTTGGACATCATGACGCGCGGGCTGCGCGCCGGCCATCCGGTCATCTCGGCGATCCACCTCGCCGCGCAGGAGATGGGCGATCCCATTGGTTCGGAATTCGGCCTTGTGGTGGACGAAACGACCTATGGCATGGAACTGAAAGATGCGTTGACCAATTTCGCGCATCGCACCGGTTCGCCGGACGCTCATTTTCTGGCGGTAAGCATTGGCATCCAATCGCAGACCGGCGGCAATTTGGCGGAGATACTGGAGGGCCTTGCAAGCGTCATTCGTGGCCGCCTGAGCCTGATCAAGCGTGTCCACGCGCTTTCCAGCGAGGGACGCGCATCGGCGATGATCTTGAGCGCGCTGCCAGTCCTGCTGGTGGTATTTTTCGCAATTTCCCAACCCGATTATTACACGGCAAAATTTTCTGACCCCGTGTTCTGGCCGATCGTGACCGGGGTTTGCATCCTCTACGTGATCGGCCGCGCCATGATTTACCGTATCACGCATTTCAAATATTGATGGGAAGCCAGATGACTGTCGTTGCCGGTTTGAATGTGGTCGTCCAGGTTCTGACGTTTCTGTTTGCGGTTGTGCTGACAGTAGCGGTTTC
>JAGWSK010000029.1 GCA_028869355.1 Alphaproteobacteria bacterium
ACATCCACATGCGTGATCAGGATCGTGTCATCCGGATTGGGCGCCTTGGGCGGAGTCGCCATATGGATCTGATGGGCTCTGACATCGGATGGCCCGAGTTCAATCGGCTTGAGTGTTTGCGCCAGCGTGGTGCTGGCCGCGTCGCTGCCGTGTTCCTTCGCAATCGTGCGGTTTTGCCAGATCTCTTCCACGACGAAACGGTGCGTCTGCCCTTTTTCCTGATACAGATCGACCCGGATTGCGCCCGTCTCCTTGCGCGCCGCATCGCGATATTCCTTCAGCGCCTTCAGCGCCTGCGCTGCCGCGCTCGGCAACACTTCGACATAATCGAACAGATAGGTCGGTCCATCGATGACCGGCACCGCGTTCTGCTGCGCCGTGGCGGGGAAACTCATGGCGAGCGCGGCCACCAATGCCGCGCATAGTTTCGATTTCATCGTGCGATACTGCTCTTCAATTCAGGCGGACATATTTGCGCTGGTCGTAGGGCGTGCCGAGAAGCGGCGCAAGTCCGGTGCGGAACGCCTGGGTGTGGGCGGCCATATTGTGGTCTTCCCAGGCTTTTTCACTGCTCCACACTTCGAACAGCCGGAAATGATTGCCGGTATTCGGCATATTGCCCTGCCGGACGATTTCATAAATCTCGGCGCCCGGTTCATTGGCGGACTTTTCCGTGAGCGGCTTCATCAGCTCCAACAACGTCGGGACCTGTGACGGCGTTACGTCGAGATGGCTGAGCACGAAAATGCTGCCGGCGGCCGGAGCCGCGGTCTTCTCCGAAACAAAATGCGCGTAATGGGCGCGCGCATCCGGCGGGCCAAATTCGATCGGCTTCAGGCGGTCGGCGAGCGTCGAGCGCGCGGCGCCATTCCGGTGCGCATCATATGCCGCCATGTCCTGCCACACCTCATTGGCGAAGTAGCGCGACGGCCAGCCGGCTTCCTGATAGACGTCGCTTTCGAGCAGCCCGGGCTCGCGGCGCGTCGCCGCGCGATAATCGCGCAGATCGGCCGCCGCCGCATTGGCGGAGCCGGGAATGACCTCCACGAAAGTGGTGACATATACGGCCGATGGCGGCGGGCTCGCGGCGAATGCTGCGGCTGCCGCAACACATGGCACGAGCGCGCCGAAGAGCGCGCCGATCCAGGATTTCATGATGCTCTCCGAATGTGCTTCAGTTGCTGGCTTGCAGGCGTTTGACCAGTGCCGCCGCGGCATCGGCGCCCGCCTGCGCGCAGTCCGTGTCGCCTGTCTGCCCGCCGCGCGTTCCGGACGCGCCGACCGCGCCGATGACTTCGCCGCCGGCCATGATCGGAACGCCGCCGCCCAGGGGAATCACACCCGGCGTGCTGCGTTCACTGGCTTCCGGCTGTCCGGGCGCGCTCTTGTCGCGCCATTCAATCGTCTTCATCTTGAACATATTGGCAGTATAGGCCTTGCGTTCCGCCAGCCCAAGATTATGCGGCGCCGCGCCATCGCCGGCCAACAGCAGAACCACTTTGCCGTCGCGGTCCAGCACCGCATATGACGGATTCGACCCGTCCTTCTTGGCGTATTTCTGCATGGCGGCGATCGCGGCCATGGCCTGTTCCGCATTGACGCTGAGGCTTTGCGCGTAAGCCGTCGAGCACATCAGCCCGAATGCCGCCGCGAACGCGATCCCCTTCACGCAAGTCGAGAATGAAGACATCGAAATTCCTCCCAGGAATCTTTTTAGAGCAATTGATCGGCAATCGCCTTGGTGCCGGCTTCGGCGCACGCCTCGTCGGCCATATCGCCACCCTTCGATCCGGTGACGCCGATGCCGCCAATGGCATCGCCGTGATAGATGATCGGCATACCACCGGCCCGGTCGATGACGTTGTCGAGTGACCGCTGGCCGGTCAGGAGGATCGGCACACCCTTCGCGTCCAGCGCATCCGGCGCCGTGCGCTCCAGCCACTTCGAAGTTGCCTGCCTGAAGGTGCGAGCCGTGTAGGCTTTGCGGCGGGCGATATCGACATCGTCGGCGGGCGCGCCGTCACCGCGCAGCACAAAGCGAATTCCACCGACTCGGTCCACCACCGCGACCGTCACAGTCGAATTGCTTTTCTTGCATTCATCGACCGCGCCTTGCGCGACCAGAAGCGCCTGCTCGACCGAAATGTCATTATTGGAGAGCGATTGCAGCGTGTAGCTTTTGGCGAGTTCCTGGATCAGGGCGAAGCCCGACCCCACGACAAATACAGCCGCCACTCCAGCGGCAAGCAGCTTGGCCAGATTTTGCACGATCACCCTCCTCCGGTGCGACCTGTCGCAATGAGGTGAGTTTAGAGCATGAGTTGACGGCGTGGAAGCCGCGCGTTGCCGCGCAGTCACCCCGCGTCCAGGGTTTCGGCGCGTTTATCGGCCAGAGCCGCCTTCATCTTGTACTGGAGCTTTTCGAAGGCGCGGACTTCGATCTGACGCACCCGCTCCCGGCTGATGTCATATTTGACCGAGAGATCCTCCAACGTCATCGGATCGTCGCGCAAGCGGCGGGCTTCCAGAATATCACGCTCGCGCGGAGTCAATTCCTCCAACGCGGTGGCGAGCAGCGTCCGGCGCTCATTCAGTTCCTCGGCATCGGCGAGACGGGTTTCCTGGTCGATGGATTCATCGGCGAGCCAATCCTGCCATTCCGATTCCGACTCGCTGCCCAAAGGCGTGTTCAGCGACGAATCGGGCGAGGCGAGGCGCCGGTTCATATTGACGACTTCTTCCTCGGGAACACCCAGCCGCGTGGCGATATCCTTCACCTGATCGGGGTGCAGATCGCCCTCTTCCAGTGCTTCGATCTGGCCTTTGACGCGGCGCAGATTGAAGAACAGTTTTTTCTGCGCCGCCGTGGTGCCGAGTTTGACCAGGCTCCATGAGCGCAGGATGTATTCCTGGATCGCCGCGCGAATCCACCACATGGCGTAGGTGGCAAGCCGGAAGCCGCGCTCGGGCTCGAAGCGTTTCACCGCCTGCATCAGGCCGATATTGCCTTCGGCGATCACTTCATTGATCGGCAGCCCATAGCCGCGATAGCCCATGGCGATTTTCGCCACCAGGCGCAGATGGCTGGTCACCAGCCTATGCGCGGCGTCGGTGTCCTCATGCTCGCGCCATCTTTTCGCAAGCATGTATTCTTCCTGCGGATCGAGCAGGGGGAACTTGCGGATTTCGGCCAGATATCTGGAGAGGCCACCCTCTCCTATCGCCGGAAGCGCTCGTGCTGCCATAATTGAATGCCCCTCAATTCTTCTCGACCTGCCCTTGCGGGCTCTGACTAGTGGAACGCAGTTTGGGTCAAAGGGTATCCCCCATTCAGGCAAATTGAGGGCGATACCTGAACTCCCGAAACCGGGATTATGCAGTGCCAACAGTTCGCAAGGCGTTTATCAGCCGCGCGAAATCATCCGGCCACGGTGACTCGAAACGCATTTTCACCTGCTTGACGGGATGGAAAAAGCCCAGCACGCCGGCATGCAGCGCCTGGCGCGGGAATTCCGCAGTGATTTCATAGGCAATCTGTTCTTCCGGTGTTTTGGCGCGCGGCGGCTGGCGGTTCCGGCCATAGACCGGATCGCCGATCAGCGGATGGCCGATATGGGCGAGATGAACGCGAATTTGATGTGTTCGGCCGGTCTCAAGGCGCAGGGCAAGCAGCGCCGCGAAGGGGCGGCTGTTGTCCTCTGCGCCACGGCCCATTTTTTCCAGCACCCGGTAATGCGTGCGCGCCGGTTTGCCCTGTCCGCGCAGCACAGCCATGCGCTTGCGGTCAAACGGGTTTCGCCCGACATTGCCTTCCACAACGCCATCCGCTGCGCGCGGACAGCCCCACACCACCGCATGATAGAGCCGCTCCACCGCATGGGCGGCGAACTGTTTGGCGAGGCTGCGCATCGTGCGCTCGTTCTTCGCCACCACCAGAAGGCCGCTGGTGTCCTTGTCGAGCCGGTGCACGATTCCCGGCCGTGCCACGCCATTGATGCCGGGCAGCGTATCGCCGCAATGGGCGAGCAGCGCGTTGACCAGCGTGCCGTCGAGATTGCCCGCAGCGGGATGCACGACAAGGCCGGCGGGTTTGTCGATGACGATCAGATCGCTGTCTTCATAGGCGATGTTCAGTGGAATTTTTTGTGGTTGCGGCGCCGCCGGCGCGGGCGGCGGTACGTCGATCACCACGAGATCCCCTGGTTTGACCCGTTTGTTGGGGTCTCCTATGGTCTCGCCGGTCAGAGTCACGCAGCCCTGGGCAATCAGTGTTTGCAGCCGCGAGCGTGAGAGCTGAGGCAGGTTCACCGCGAGGAAATGGTCCAGCCGCCAGCCGCGATTATGTTCGGCGGCGCGGAATTCCCTGATCCCGCTCACATTCGATTCATGTGACATGACACAAACTGATTTTTACAAAACTCCCCGCGTTCGCGCGCTGATCGCCCTGAACGTTATTCTCGGTGTACTGATCATTGCCGGAGTCGGCGGCATCATTGTCACCGCCGTATCGCGTCTTCGGGCCCCGGTCAATTCGGCCGCGCCGATTGCGACGCATATTCGGGCGCCCGGCGAACATCTTGCCGGCATGCAAGCCGACGGCAGCCGTCTCTTGCTGCATTTAACCGGACCCAATGGCGATGAGATCGTGGTTCTGGACCAGAATTTCAAAGTCCTCGGGCGGATCACGGTCGGACCGTGAGCGGACTCGTTCTGCATCTTTCGGCCAACCAGGCCGACAGATTGCTCGGCGCCGCTTACACATGTTTCCCAAATGAGTGCTGCGGTCTCATCGAAGGCCGATGCGCGGAGGACGGCTGGCACGTAGTCCAGCTCCACGAAATGCCGAATATTGCCGAAGATCCGTCGCGGCATTTCCTGATCGATCCGCAGCCGCAGATCGAATTGCTCCGGCGCTTACGCGGCACCGGGCACGCGGTGATCGGCTGCTTTCATTCCCATCCCAGGGGCCTTGCCGAACCATCCACGACGGATTTGGAGCGCGCCGTCGATGACGATTTCGTCTGGCTCATCGCCGGCGGCGTGCCCGACGATTTCAGCTTCAACGCTTACGTCTTCTCGTCCGGCACCTTCACCAAACTGACCATCGATATTCCCAAATAATCATTGTCATCCCCGGCGCCGCGCAGCGGCGGAAAGGCCCGGCGCGCTTTGCGCGCCTTGCTGTTGTGATTCTGCCGCGGCGCAGAGCGCCGCGTGCGGGCATCCGCCGCGCGTCCGCGCGCCAAAAAAAGATGCGAGGAGCTCGCTCCTCGCGCTCCACAAACTTACTAACATCATCTCCGCAGTGCGTCTGCGGCACGAAAATACTTTTCGGCGCCGACCCGCCTTCGCTATACGAGCTTCAGCAAGGCTCGCTCGCGCCTCCGCGCGCCGAAGAAATCCATATAACGAAATTCGCAAAGCGAATTTCGGGTGGGGGTAAATCTCGCCACCTCTCGGACGGATGAATGCCCCAACATTGCGACCGTCCCGCCGCAACGCTATAAGCCGACCACGCGCCCCTATCGTCTAGCGGCCCAGGACGTCGCCCTCTCACGGCGAAAACAGGGGTTCGATTCCCCTTGGGGGCGCCAGGCAATTGCTGAGTGACGGCGATTATGACAAGCGATGATATACTGCTGAGCCGAATTGCAGCCAATCCCGAAATATTCGGCGGAAAACCGATTATTCGCGGCCTGCGAATTTCGGTCGAATTCATTCTGAGCTTACTTGCCCAAGGCGAGACGGCCAATGCAATTCTGGAGGATTTTCCAGAACTTGAGCCCGATGACATTCGGGCTTGTTTGGCCTACGCCCATGCGGTGATCGCAAATGACCGGCTTGATGCGGTCGAGGTCTCGCAGGTGTGAAATTCCTCGTCGATCGCTGCACCGGCCGCGTCCTGTCGGAGTGGCTACGTCAAAAAGGCCATGACGTTCTCGATGCACGAGAATGGCATCACGATCCAGGCGATTCAGCGCTTTTACAGATTGCAGCAGCCGAATCCCGAATTTTGATCACCATCGACACCGACTTTGGCGCCCTGATCTTCCTGTCGCAGCGTTCGCATGCCGGGATTATTCGCCTTCCGGACGTCCCTGCGCAGTCGCGGATTTCGATCATGGAGCGCATCCTCGCCGCATACCCCGAGTCCGAATTAGTGGGCGCGGTCATCACCGTCCGGGGAAGCCGAATCCGCATATCGCGGCCCTCTTGATGCGGTCATTACCGCCGAACCGCGATCTGAGACGACTTTGCCGCGCTGGCCCGAACTGAAAGCACCGCGCCCCTATCGTCTAGCGGCCCAGGACGTCGCCCTCTCACGACGAAAACAGGATTCGATTCCCCTTGGGGGCGCCAGGCATTTTTCTCCAGCACAACCGTAACAAAGTAACAATCCAGAGATTCCATAGGCTTATCCGAAAACAAACCGTAACAGTAAAAGTTACATCGGCGTTGCCTTCAGCGGAACTGAAACCGTCAGACGCGACGCGAAAGCCAAGCGCGGCCGGATTGTTAATGTCCTTCGCGATCACGGCGGATTTTGTGCCCAAATTCATGCTGTGGTTTGCCCGATATGGTTACGGCATTTACCTATAGGCTTATACCTATTCCTGCCGGGAAACGCAAGGGGTTTTCTCTTGGAGCAGGCGGAATTGTTCACCGTTTGAGAAACGGCACGCCCGATCCGGCTTGTCGCAGCGGCCGGGAAGCGGCAACATTGCACCCCTGAGGTTGGGGGGCGAATCATGACCAAAGGCTTCACTCTCGCAGTGAGGGGCGCGTTTACCGCATATCGGGCAAAGTGGTTGGTGCTGGGCGATTCGACGCACGGAGAGAAGAGCCTCAAATCGCTCGCCGCGGCCGTAAAGGCCGGCCAAATCGACTTGCCGGAACTTGGCGTCACGACTGTCCTCATCGAAGGTCCCACGAAAGGCCAGGAGGAGGCGTTCGAGGGCGGGGCTTATGCTGCGGCAGTTCGCATCATCAAGGCGCAGAAGATCATCGTGCGCGGCTGCGAGACCACTGCCACGCTCAGCTCAGGCGGAGAAATGGAGAAGCTTCCGACCGACGACCCCGTCGTCTATTCGGCGGCCAAGAGCGCCCTGCTCGACCGGCGCATCACCGATGCGAATGATTCGTGGATCAAGCAGGTCCAGGACTGCAAGCCGAATGTGATCATTTGCGTCGGAACGAGCCACCTGGCACGGATGCGTACGCCGAATGCCACCGACCTCGGCCTCATTGTCCGACTTGGCTTCAAGGGATCATGCGTCGGTTACGCAGTCGAAGATGCGAATACTGACGCGGGTACCTACATCCCGGAAAAAGGCGCCGGCTCATTCGACAGCGTTGAGGCGATCGCGGCCTACACGGGATGGCAAGCGATCGTCTAGCTGCACGGCGCATCGCGTGCCGGACGCTGCGGCGTTTACCTCCGCTCTGCAAGTTTGCTGCCTGGACAGGACTGCTGGACGATTCCGGCCGG
>JAGWSK010000257.1 GCA_028869355.1 Alphaproteobacteria bacterium
AAAATCACGGTCCGGCAAGTCAGAAGTCAGGCGCGCCGGCCCTATCATCAGGACGCAACTTTGCGCGGACTCGGACTGGGCAAAATCGGCCGCAGCAAACAGCTTGAGGACACCCCATCAGTGCGGGGCATGATCCGCAAGGTGGCCCACCTTGTCGAAGTGGAAGAATAGTCATGAAACTGAATGAGCTGCACGACAACAGTGGTGCCCGAACGGGGCGGACCCGGGTGGGGCGCGGTTCCTCGTCCGGACTTGGCAAGACCTGTGGCCGTGGCGTCAAGGGCGCAAAGGCGCGCGCCGGCGTGTCTATCCACGGTTTTGAAGGCGGCCAGATGCCGCTCTATATGCGGCTGCCCAAGCGCGGGTTTTACAACCACTTTGCGCGTGATTTCGCGCCAATCAATGTCGGCCGTATTCAGGCGGCAATTGATCGCGGCGTGCTGAAAAGTGACGCGACGATCACCGGCGCGCAGCTTGTGGAAGCCGGACTCGTCAGCAATTCACGCGATGGTGTCCGTCTGCTGGCAAAAGGCGCCGTGACCGTAAAACTCAATCTGGAAGTTGCGGGCGCTTCGCGTGCCGCCATCAATGCCGTCGAAAAAGCTGGCGGTTCGGTCAAAACGACGTTCACCAAGCCGGTGCGCCTGAACCGCAAGGGAGAGCCCGGGAAACGCGTGCAGCGCCGCAATGCGGCGGCGGAAAAGCGCGCAAAACAGGCGCCTGCCACCTGAAACCGGCAGGACTCGGACCCATATGGTAAGGGCCCGCGTTTTATTGGGATTCCTGTATAGTCGAGCCGAAGGGCTCTCTCATCGGAGTACGCCATGCCGTCGGCCGCCGAACAATTAGCCGCCAATTTTAACCTTTCCGCTTTCGCCAAAGCGACAGAACTCAAGCAGCGCATTCTGTTCACGGCCCTTGCACTCGTCGTCGCGAGGCTCGGCACCTACATCCCGATGCCCGGCATCGACGCGGCCGAACTCGCGCGCCAGATTCAGCAGCAACAGGGCAGCCTGCTGGATGTGTTCAATCTTCTCGCCGGTGGCGCCATCGGGCGCATGGCGATCTTTGCCCTGGGCATCATGCCCTATATTTCTTCGTCAATTATCATTCAGCTGATGACGACCGTTTCCCCAACGCTTGAACAGCTCAAGAAGGAAGGGGAAGCCGGCCGCAAACAAATCAATCAGTACACCCGATACGGGACTGTGATGCTGGCGGCCGTTCAGGCCTATGCCATCGCCATTGGTCTGGAACAGTGGGGGTCGGTCGTGATCGCGCCGGGTTTTGCGTTCCGGATATCCACCGTGATCACCCTGACGGGCGGCACAATCTTTCTGATGTGGTTGGGCGAGCAGATTACCGCCCGCGGCGTCGGCAACGGCATTTCGCTGATCATCATGGCGGGCATCATCGCGCGCCTGCCGACCTTCCTGGTCCAGGTATTCGAACAGGTCCGCACCGGTGCGCTCAATCCGGCGCTGATCATCGCCATGTTCGCGCTGTTTGGCTCTCTCATCGGTTTCGTTGTGTTCATGGAGCGTGCCCAGCGGCGGCTGCTTGTGCAGTATCCCAAACGACAGCAAGGCAATCGCGTGTTCGGCGGGGAGTCCTCGCATTTGCCGCTGAAGATCAATGTCGCGGGCGTGATCCCGCCGATTTTCGCGTCCTCTTTGCTGCTGCTGCCGACCACGGTTGCGAATTTCAACGCCGCCAATATTCCCGGCTGGCTGCAAAATATTGTCGTGCTGCTCGGTCACGGAAAGCCGCTGTTCATCATTCTCTACGCGCTCGGCATCATCTTCTTCTGCTTCTTCTACACGGCGATCGTGTTCAATCCCGAAGAGACTGCCGACAATCTCAAGAAATATGGCGGCTTCATTCCGGGCATTCGGCCGGGCAAACGGACCGCCGAATATATCGACTATGTCCTGACCCGCGTCACCGTCGTCGGATCGATCTACCTGACTGGCGTCTGCCTCATTCCGGAGATCATCGGCGGCGCCTACAATGTCCAGCAATTCGCGTTTGGCGGCACTTCGCTCCTGATCGTGGTCAGCGTGACGATGGATACTGTGGCCCAGATTCAGAGCCATCTGATCGCCCAGCAATATGAAGGTCTGATCCGCAAAGCCAGACTGAAGGGCGCGCGCCTGAAATAGTGGCGGCGCTGGTCCGATGTATCTGATTCTGTTTGGACCGCCCGGCGCCGGCAAAGGCACGCAGGCATTAATTCTAAAGCGCGAACTTGGCCTGCCCCAGTTGTCCACCGGAGATATGCTCCGGGCGGCAATTGCCGAGGGAACTGAGCTGGGAAAGCGCTGCAAAGCGATCATGGACCGGGGCGACCTAGTTTCGGACGAGATTGTGGTCGGGATCATCTCGGAGCGCCTGGATCAGCCCGATTGCATCAGGGGCGCCGTGTTTGACGGTTTTCCCAGGACAATTGCCCAGGCCGAAGCGTTGGATCGCCTGATGGCAAAGCGCGGTAGCCAGATCGACTCGGTCATTGAGCTCAAGGTCGATGACGAAGCGATGATTGGCCGCATGAAAGCCAGGGTCAGCGAGTCGGGTGGTGCAGCGAGAGCCGATGACAACCCTGCGACCCTAAGGCACAGGCTGGGCGTATACCGGCAAAGCACGGAACCGCTGCTGAATTTCTACCGGGTGCAGGCCAAGCTTTCGGCCGTCGATGGCATGGCTCCAATCCCGCAGGTGGCGGCGGAAATCCGCGAAACCCTCAGACGCGTGTCGCGCACGTGACGGGGATTGCCGGTTGACTTGGAGCCTGCGGTTTTTATAATCCGCGCCCTTGCGGCTGGAGTTTTGAAGAGGATTCCGGCGCTGTGGCGCGCGCGTCCGCCGCTCATCGAATAGGAGAATGCCGTGGCCCGCATAGCCGGGGTTAATATTCCGACCAATAAGCGCGTCGAAATTGCGCTTCGCTACATTCACGGTATCGGCCCGTCGAATGCCAAAGACATCTGCAAAAAGGTCGGGATCACCGACGACCGCCGGGTCAGCGATCTGACCGAGAACGAGGTCATTCAAATCCGCGAGACTATCGACCGCGATTATGTGGTCGAGGGCGATCTGCGGCGCGAAGTGGCCATGAACATCAAACGCCTGATGGATCTCGGCTGCTATCGTGGATTGCGGCATCGCCGTGGTCTGCCCGTTCGCGGGCAACGGACGCATACCAACGCGCGCACCCGCAAGGGCCCGGCGCGCGCCATTGCAGGAAAGAAAAAGGTCACCAAATAACATGGCCAAGGCAGCTCCGCGCGCGCGCAAGAAGGAGAAGAAGAACATCGTCACGGGTGTCGCTCATGTGAACGCGACCTTCAACAATACGATCGTGACGATCACGGATGGGCAGGGCAACGCGGTGTCGTGGTCCTCGGCCGGTTCACTGGGGTTCAAGGGTTCGCGCAAGTCCACGCCCTATGCCGCCCAGGTCGCGGCGGAGGATGCCGCCAAAAAGGCGGTGGAACATGGCATGCGCACCTTGGAAGTTGAGGTCAGCGGACCCGGTGCGGGACGCGAGTCCGCACTGAGAGCGCTGCAGACGGTGGGGCTGAATGTGACCGCAATCCGGGACGTGACACCCATTCCGCATAATGGCTGCCGCGCGCCCAAACGCCGCCGCGTCTAACGTCCGGCATAGACGGATTTTTTTTGGCATCGGACGAATTGGGCGGGCTGGACCCGTCCGGGAAACGATGAGGTAACGACGTGTTTCAGAAAAATTGGCAAGAATTGATCAAACCCCAGAAGCTCAAAGTGGATTCGGGGCACGAACACACCCGTGTCGCAACGATCGTCGCCGAGCCGCTCGAGCGTGGCTTCGGTCTGACGCTCGGAAATGCGCTCCGCCGCGTGCTGCTGTCATCGCTTCAGGGCGCGGCCGTGACAGCGATTCAGATCGATGGCGTGCTGCATGAATTCTCATCCATCGCCGGCGTCCGCGAGGACGTCACCGATATCGTGCTGAATGTGAAGCAGATCGCGCTTCGTCTGCATGCGGAAGGTCCCAAGCGGTTGACGCTGCGGGCCGAAGGTCCCGGTGAAGTCACCGCCGGCCAGATCACGCCGATGGCGGATGTCGAAATCCTCAATCCCAACCTCGTGCTCTGCACGCTGGATGAAGGCATTTCGCTGCGCATGGAGCTGACGGTGGCGACCGGCAAAGGCTATGTCCCCGCCGACCGCAATCGTCCGGAAGATGCGCCGATCGGTCTCATTCCGGTGGATTCATTGTTCAGCCCGG
>JAGWSK010000258.1 GCA_028869355.1 Alphaproteobacteria bacterium
CCGCCGAATACTGGTACGCTGACCGTTTACCGGGAGAACCTGCAGGTGGCGTTGCGGACCTTCACATTCACCCCCTCGAACCGCGCAGCTTCCGGCTCACCCTCAGCAAGAGCTTCTAACGCTCCACAGGCCGGCCGATTCAGCTCAACCGAAGCTCGTGCGATTGCGTTACCTTGTCCATGAAAGTCTGGCCGGCTCCCGAACCTCGCGGCAAGGCGCGGAAATCGCGGCCCCCAGGACAGCCCAGTCCTATGCAGAGCGCGCGCCATGTGCTGCTGCGCTCGGCCAGTGAATTCATGGAAGACAACATCATGAATGTCGCGGCGTCGGCGACGTTCTACATCCTGCTCGGCTTTTTCCCCGCCGTCGCCGCCTTCGTGTCGCTGTACGGCCTGTTCGCCAATGTCAATAACGTCAGCTCGCATCTCTCATATCTCTCCGGGTTGCTGCCCGGTAGCGTCTTGCGTTTTGTCGGTTCGGAGATGGTACGCATCACTACGACTCACCCATCCAGGCTGAGCGGCACATTTTTCATCAGCCTTGCCTTTTCGATCTGGAGCGCCAATGCCGGCGTCCTGTCGCTCATCGCAGGTCTCAATGTCGCCTATGAAGAGCGTGAAAACCGCAGTTGGGTCACCGGCAGGTTGATATCGCTGTCGATTACAATCGGGGTACTGATTGTTTCGGTCGGTGCGGTGTTCCTGTTCCTGGCGCTACCGGTGATGCAGGCTGCGCTCGGCCTTACCAGTCTGCATCTGCTGCGCGTATTCCGTTGGCCGATCATTTACGCCGGAACCATCGCGATCCTGTCCGCCATGTATTGGTACGGCACCAGTGGCAGGCCGCGCGGCCACCGCCGGATACTGCCTGGCGCCCTGCTCGCCGCTACGGCATGGCTAGGATGTTCGTTCCTGTTTTCCTGGTACGTCGCCAACTATGCGCATTACGACCGCACCTATGGGTCACTCGCGGCGGTGGTCGGATTTTTAGTCTGGATCTGGTTGGGCCTGATGGTGATCCTGTTCGGCGCCGAGCTGAATTGCGAGATTGAAAGACTCCACGGCCCCAGACCACCGCTGCCTCCGGACGCGAAAACCACCCTCTAGCCGCGGCTGTTCACGCGCGAATAAAAACGGTAACACACCCGCCACCCTCCTCGGGTGAGCGCTTCCGCAACCATTGTCAGGAATCCAACCAGTGTCCGCCGAACCATCCGCTGTCCGCATCACGCTTCCAGACGGGAAAATCCTGCCGTTTGGGCACGCGGTCACCGGCAGCGACATCGCTTCGGCAATCGGCCCCGGGCTTGCCAAAGCGGCCCTGGCCGTGGAGGTGAACGGCAAGGAATGGGACCTGTTTCGCCCGATCGAAAACGACGCGAAAGTCCGCATCATCACGCGAAAAGACCCGCGGGCGCTGGAACTCATCCGGCATGACGCCGCACATGTGCTTGCCATGGCGGTGCAGGAACTGTTCCCCGGGACGCAGGTCACGATCGGCCCGGCAATCGAGGACGGTTTTTATTACGACTTTGCCCGCAACGAGCCGTTCACGCCGGACGATCTGCCGAAGATCGAAGCCAGGATGCATGAGATCGTCGCACGCGATCTCCCGACCCGGCGCGTGGTCTGGCCGCGCGACCAGGCGATCCAGCATTTCGAGTCCATTGGCGAGCACTACAAGGCCGAACTGATCCGCGGCCTGCCGCCGGCGGAAGAAATCAGCATCTATTATCATGGCGACTGGCACGATCTCTGCCGCGGTCCGCATTTCGTCTCGACGGGAAAAATCGGCCAGGCATTCCGGCTGACCAAAATCGCGGGCGCTTATTGGCGTGGCGATGCGCGCAACGCGCAACTCCAGCGCATCTACGGCACCGCGTGGCGCGACGACAAAGAACTCGAAGACTATCTCAAGCGCATCGAAGAGGCGGAAAAGCGGGACCATCGCCGGTTGGGACGCGAAATGAACCTCTTCCACATGCAGGAAGAGGCGGTCGGCCAGGTGTTCTGGCACCCCAAAGGTTACACGCTGTACCGCGTCCTTGAAGACTATGTCCGCCGGAAGCTGAACCGGTCAGGCTACCGCGAAGTCCGTACGCCGCAACTGATCGACCGCAAGCTGTGGGAAATGTCCGGCCATTGGGCCAAGTACCGCGAGCACATGTTCGTTGCCGAAGTCGAGGAGGAAGAAAAGACGCTTGCGATCAAGCCGATGAATTGTCCCGCGCATGTGCAGATTTTCAAGCAAGGGACGAAATCCTATCGCGAACTGCCGCTGCGGCTCGCCGAATTCGGCTCGTGCCATCGTTACGAACCATCGGGCGCGCTGCATGGCCTGATGCGGGTGCGCGCCTTTACCCAGGACGATGCGCACATCTTCTGCACCCATGAACAGATCAGCGATGAGACCATCGCGTTCTGCCGGTTGCTGATGGAAATCTATCGCGACCTGGGCTTTGAAGACGTCCATGTGAAGCTGGCGACGCGACCGGACAACCGCATCGGCGGTGACGTTATCTGGGATTTGGCCGAGCAGTCGCTTGAAACCGCCACCAAACAGGCGCGCCTGAACTACACGATCAATCCGGGTGAAGGCGCCTTTTACGGACCGAAGCTGGAATTCGTGCTGCGCGATTCCATCGGGCGCGAATGGCAGTGCGGCACACTCCAGGTCGATTTCAATATGGCCGAGAGGCTCGGCGCCTCCTACATCGCCGAGGATGGCGCCAAGCACGCGCCGGTGATGCTTCATCGGGCGATTCTGGGCTCAATGGAGCGTTTTATCGGTGTGTTAATCGAACACTATGCCGGCAAATTCCCGCTCTGGGTCGCGCCGGTGCAGGCGGTGATCGCGACCGTGGTTTCCGACGCAGATGCCTATGCCAATGAGGCTGCGGCGGCGCTCACAGCCAAGGGATTGCGGGTTGATTCAGATCTCAGAAATGAAAAGATCAACTACAAGGTGCGTGAGCATTCGCTGGCAAAAGTGCCGTACCTGCTTGTGGTTGGGCGGAGAGAGGCAGAAAATCGCACACTCATGTTACGGAAGCTGGGAAGCGACGCGCAAGAAAGCCTTGCGTTGGACGCAGCCATTTCTATGCTTGTCGAGGAAGCCACGCCGCCCGATTCACGCGCCTGATGGCCGGAACCGGCGAAACGAACTTCGCGTTCGTGATACTTAAACGGAGCCACTCGGCCCGCACGCATTCTTACAGAGGAGGAGCCCGCGCATATCCAGCGAAATCAGCCGCGGCCTCCCTTCCCGCGAATTGCGCCCACGGCCTTTTGAAGGGAGTCAGTCATAGTCCGCAAACCATCTCAGCCTGCGCCGCCGTCCAAAGACGGACCGCGCGTCAATGACGAAATTACCGCCCGCACCATTCTGCTGATCGGTGCGGAAGGCGAAAAAATGGGGCCCGTCGGCCTCGATGATGCCCTCGCCATGGCGGAAGAAAAAGGCTTCGACCTCGTTGAGGTCTCCCCGCAGGCAAAGCCGCCCGTGGTCAAAATGATGGACTATGGGAAATACAAGTACGAACAGCAGAAAAAAGCGGCCGAAGCGCGCAAGAAGCAGAAGGTCATCGAGATCAAGGAGATCAAGATGCGCCCGACGATCGACGATCACGACTATGACGTGAAGATGCGGTCGATGCGGCGCTTCTTCGATGAAGGCGACAAAGTGAAGGTCACCCTACGCTTTCGCGGCCGCGAAATGGCCCACCAGCATCTCGGCATGGAACTGCTGAAGCGCATCCAGAGCGAGACCGACGGCTTCGCCAAGATCGAGCAATATCCGAAGCTGGAGGGCCGCCAGATGATGATGGTCCTCGCCCCCCGCTAAACAGGATTTCACGGAGTTGAACCAAAATTCGCCTCTCCCCTTGAGGGAGAGGGCGGCGCGCCCGCGCTTGCGCTTTTTGCAAGCGCGTATTGGCGCGCCGGGTGAGGGGAGCTTTTTAGACCACCTGTCAGGCGGTGATCTCGACACAGCGCTTCAGCGTGTCTGGATCAATATTGCCGCCTGACAAGACTACGGCCACGGTGCGGCCGGCCGTGTCAACTTTCCCCGCCAGCAATGCAGCCAGCGCCGCTGCGCCTCCGGGTTCGACGACCAGCTTCAGGCGCAGCGCTGCAAACGCGACGGCACGGATCAAATCATCGTCGCTCACCGCGACACCATGCGCCCCGAGCGCGTGCAAAATGCCAAAGGGCAGCACGCCCGGCGAGGGCGATGTCAGCGCATCGGCGATGGTCGTGCGCGTCCCCTCGGCCGCGGTCCGCTCGCCGTTCAGGAGCGACAGCCGGGCGCCGTCGTAGCCCTCCGGCTCAACCGTAATCAGCATCGTTCCAGGCGATTTGCCGCGTAGCGACAGCGCGATTCCCGATGAAAGACCACCACCGCTGCACGGGACAAGGACGAAG
>JAGWSK010000259.1 GCA_028869355.1 Alphaproteobacteria bacterium
ATCATGAGAATCTTGCCGCCGAGAGCCTGCTCATAGAATTTAAATGCCGCTTCGCATTCACCATTGAAATTGAGATAGGCGTTCAGCTGCATGGCACTCTCCTCATGTGACTGGCATTCTGGCGAGGGTAAAAGAGTATCGCTAAGAATCGTGGAACGGTAGCGGGGGACGATATGGAACCGGATGAAGCGAATGACATCGCGCCGTCGCGACGTGGGATCTTGCGGTCGGCTGCGGGGGCCGCGTTCGCAGCAATGGCGCCGTTGCCGGCTCAAGCCGATGAGCTTCCCCTGGGGCCGCTTCCCGGGACGCGTTACCCGGATCCGCGGATCGAGGTGTTGGACCGCCGCTTCAAATACAAAATCGGCAATGCCGGCATCGAACGGGTGGCCACCGGTTTGCGCTGGTGCGAAGGGCCGGTCTATTTTCGCGACGGCGGTTATCTGTTGTGGAGCGACATTCCCAATAACCGCATCATGCGATGGTCGGAAGATGATGGGCACGTCAGTGTGTTCCGCTATCCGTCAAACAATTCCAACGGCAATACGCGGGATCGCGAGGGCCGGTTGATCACCTGCGAGCACGATTCCCGCCGCGTCACCCGGACCGAATTTGACGGCAGCATCACCGTGCTGATGGACAGGTTCGAGGGCAAACCGCTGAATGCGCCGAACGATGTCGTGGTCTCTTCCGATGGCGCCGTCTGGTTTACCGATCCCTATTTCGGCAATCAGGGCAATTACGAGGGTCATCGCGTGCAGTTTGAACTGCCGCCGCAAGTCTATCGCATCGATTCGAAGACGGGCAGGGCAACAGTGGTGGCGTCGGGCTTCGGTGGTCCCGACGGGATTGCTTTCTCGCCGGACGAGAAAAAGCTCTATATCCTCGATACGGGCGTGATGAGCGCCATCGGCCGCGATTCCAATATCCGGGTATTTGACGTGAATGGCGAGCGCCTGACCAATGACCGCATTTTCGTTCCGAATTTTGGTGCTGCGGCGCGCACCGACGGTGCACGCACCGATATCGACGGCAATCTGTGGTGCACCGCAGGCAACGGCGATCCGAAGGAAGATGGCGTGCGTTGCTATGCGCCCGATGGAAGCCTGATCGGTAAAATCCACCTGCCGGAAACCTGCGCCAATCTTTGTTTCGGCGGCAAGAAGAAGAACCGGCTGTTCATGTGCGCGAGCACATCGGTTTACGCGCTGTATGTCGATACAGTGGGAGCCTTGGTACCCTGATGTCGTACGAAAAACGTGGTGATCATTTCAGGCGTGCGGCATCACGCAATGTCTTTGGCGAGCCGCTGCAACCCTGCTCGGTCAAGCCGATGACGGGATTTTTCCGCAACGGCTGCTGTGACACCGGGCCGGAGGACTCCGGCAGCCACACGGTCTGCGTGATTGTGACGGCGGAATTTCTCGAATTCTCGAAGTCCCGTGGCAATGATCTCTCGACGCCGGCGCCGCACTTCGGGTTTGCAGGATTGAAGCCCGGCGACCGCTGGTGTCTGTGCGCGCCGCGATGGCAGGAGGCACTGGAGGCGGATTCCGCGCCCCGCGTCGTGCTGCGGGCCAGTCATGAGGGCGCGCTGCAATTCTGCAGCCTCGCCGACCTCAAGCGTTACGCGATCGATCTGGCATAGCGCGTTTTCCGCCGAAGTGGTTACCGGTTCGGCGCAGAAAACGCGCCAATTCAAATAACAAGGGCATTTCGCGATTCGAAGAAATCGCAAAATGCCCTGGGCAAAAGGCGCACGCCGAGGCATGCGCCCTTTGTCTCAACAACAGATACCGGAGCGATTATTTGCCGGTGTAGTTCGCGACGATCTCGCCCGAGGTGAGAACGTGATTCCTCATCGCGTTCACCACCGTCTGACGGTCCGCCTTCGCCGGATCGAGATTGAGGCGGCTATTCAGGGCAAAGACCTCGAAATGATACGGGTGGGTCTGACCTGCGGGCGGCTTCGGGCCGATATAGCCAACCGCACCGCGGACATTCTTGCCCTGCTCGGCGCCATTTTCGAGCGTCGCGTCGGTCGGAATGTTCTGCGGCAGTTGGGTTGTGGTGGACGGAATGTTGAAGATCACCCAATGGACGACCGGGTCATGACGATTCACGCCGGCATCTTCGGCGAGCACGGCATAGGACTGCGTGCCGAGCGGGCCCTTCGTCCACGCGAGGCCGGGCGACATGTTGTCACCGTTCTGCGTGTACTTGTCTTCCAGTTCACCACCGGAGGTGAATGCGCTGGAGGTCACCAGCAGGCGCGCCGAGGCGCCCGAGGGAATGGCAATCTTGTTCGCGAGGACCGGAGGACCGGCTTCCTGGCCCTGGGCAAACGCGGCAGCAGCGAAAAACGCGACGGCTGCCAAACTCACAGTACTTGTACTGATGAATTTCTTCATGGTGTGTTTGAATCCATGCATGGGTTGCGCGGCGCGGCTTATAGCATGCTCGATCAGCGTCAATTCCAGCGGCAATTGTCGCACGCGTTCAAACTGTCGTGTGGCTTTACGTCGCGCCTACATTGCAGTTTCATTGCGGTTTCTGCGATGTTCACCACAGCAATGTCAGGAAAACATCGCGCGCACATTTCGCGACGAATTGCCATTTTCCAGCCGCAATTAGGGCCGCATTTCGCTCGATGAATTAACCACCGCATGAAGGCTGCGCGCGTAGTCCACGGCGCCGTGAATGTCCATAGCCGGCGCGACTCGGGCGAACTCCTTGATCGCCAGCACGGCTGCCTGCGGAGCCTTGAGAATCTGCGCGCAAACGCGTTCCACGGCTGCTTCGAGACCGCGGCGTCCGTGCGCCATCTCACTCACGATGCCCAGACGTTCTGCCCGATCGGCGCTTAAGACTGCGGTTGAATAGGCGACGTACATCAATTGCTTTGCTGTGACCTTGCCGAGCAATGCAGACATCGCAATGGTCGGCATGATGTTGTCGCCGAATTCCGGCATCTGAAAGGACGCATCATTGGCGGCGATGGTGATGTCGGCGCAGGCGGCAATGGCACAGCCAAAGCCCAGTGCGCGGCCCTGCACCGCGGCGACGACAGGCACCGGGGAGTCGCGAAATGCGCCGTAGCAATTGAATACCACATCACGGCCGCGCCGCGCGGCGAGCGCTTCCAGCCTGGGTGCCGCAGCGCCCCGCGGCGCGATCCGGCCGACGCAAAAGTCGTTGCCGGCGGCACGCAGCAGAACCATGCGTGCACGCGCCGCTGCGCCCTGCAGCAGCGACCCAAGCTGGGCGATCAGCGTATCATTCAGGCCGTTGCCATGTTCAGGCCGGTTCAACGTAATGGTGAGAAGACTCCCGTCGCAATGGTCGATGATGTCTTCGCTCAACGGATTTCCCCTCCCCTGATCGCACGTGCCGCGCTGTTGTTGACTGACTATGGTGTAATTCCACGATTGCGTCCACGCGTATCGGGTTACCTGCATTTGGCGCAAAGGACGTTATGGCCCATGGACGGAAGCACCACACCTGATTAGGGATAGAGCCATGACCGCCAGCGCAGTTACCTATGACGTTGCCGCCCCGGCGCAAGGCGATCGGGCGGTTGGGATGTGGCTGTTTTGTATCGCCGCGCTGATCGCAATGATGGTCGTGGTCGGCGGGCTGACGCGACTGACCGGGTCGGGACTCTCCATCACCGAGTGGCAGCCGGTAACTGGCGTTATTCCACCGCTCAGTCAGGCGGACTGGCAGGTGGAATTCGCCAAATACCAGGGTACGCCACAATATGAATTGTTGAATCGCGGAATGGGGCTTGCCGGGTTCAAGATCCTGTACCTCTGGGAATGGACGCATCGGCTGCTGGGAAGAATCCTGGGATTCGTTTTCCTGATTCCATTTCTCGCATTCCTGTGGCAGCGGCGCATCGATGGCCGGATCGCTTCGCGTCTCGGGATCATTTTTTTACTGGGAGCTGCGCAAGGAGCGCTCGGCTGGTGGATGGTGCAATCAGGGCTGACCGATGGTCGCGTCGTTGTCAGCCAATATCGTCTGGCCGCGCATCTGGGCCTTGCGACCATTCTGTTTGGCTATGTGTTTTGGACGGCACTCGAGATCGTGGGCGCAGCGCGCGTCATCCGTCCGGCTTCTGTCAGCGCCAGAATCACGAGCTTCGGTTTCGCGGCGTTGGTTTTTGTCCAGATGCTGTTGGGCGCATTCATGGCTGGTATTCATGCCGGCCTCGCGTTCAACACCTGGCCCAGCTATGCGGGACGTTGGGTGCCGTTTGGGCTATTCGATCTGTCGCCGTGGTGGCGCAATCATTTTGAAAACCACGTCATGGTGCATTTCCAACACCGCACTGTGGGTTATCTCGTCGCGGCTATTGCGGCGGTTCTGTTCTGGCGGCTGAAGAATGCCGGCCGTCCGGCACGTATCGCATCCATTCACGTTGCGGCGCTGATTGCGGTGCAGATCACACTTGGTGTCGCGACGATCGTAACTTCGGTCGCGTTGACGCCCGCAGCGCTGCACCAGATCTGCGCACTGGCGCTATTCGCCAGTGCGCTATGGTGGGCCTACACATTCACTCCGCAGGAACCGCGCGGCGGTTTCGGATAAATGGAAAACCGGGCGAGGGGATCAGCGCATAGGCGCCATCGCCGAGTCCGGCTTGCGCCAGCAACGCAATCGCCCAGAGGATCGGCAGCTCGGCGCCGCCGACGGTGAACCAATATCCCTTGCGCACCAGCCAGAATTGCGCTGCCCCAAGGATCAGCGGCACCGCATAAAGCGCGACCCATCGCGTGAAGATGCCGGGAATCAGGCAGACCGCGCCGAGAAATTCGCCCGATAACACGTAGACAATCACCCAGGTGGGATAGCCGGCCTGAACAAGGCCATTCCACCAGGCATCAAAGCCGCC
>JAGWSK010000030.1 GCA_028869355.1 Alphaproteobacteria bacterium
CTGATTTTGTCCACTTTGTTCGAACACCTCGAATGGCGGATGAACATGATCGCGGGCGTCATCATGTGTCTGACAGGAAATCTGCTGGCGCATCTCCCGCAACCCGAACCCTCGCCCAACCCCGCGTGATCATTGAGGTACGATGTTTTGCTGGCCGCGAGGGGGCGCTATGATGCCGTGAAGGAGAATTCAATGGCTCACTCGCGAATCGCTGCCGATCGGGCAATCATGATGGGAAAACCCTGCATTACGGGCACCCGCATTACCGTCGAACTGCTATTGCGCAAGCTTGCAGCAGGCTGGTCGTTCGCCGACGTGTTGGATGCTTATCCCAATTTGACCGAGGACGATCTGCGGGCCGCTTTGGATTTCGCTGCGGATTTTCTGGAGCATGAAACGGTGCTCGCCGCCGAGTGATGCGATTTCTCGCCGATGAGAATGTTCCCCGCTCCGTGATCGAAAAGCTGCGGACTACTGGTTTCGAGATTGCGTCGGTGCGGGACGTCGATCCAGGCATTGCGGATGCTGACGTCATCAATTTGGCACAATAAAATCAGCAAATACTTGTCACCGAAGATCGCGATTTCGGCGAGCTTGTAGTCCGCCAAAAGATGCCGATTGCCGGCATAGTGCTGCTTCAATTGGACCGTCTATCCAGGGAACTTCAGGCCGAACGCGTCGTGCGCGCGATCCAGGCCCATGAGAATCGGGTCGTTGGAAATCTCCTGGTCATTGAGCCCAGCCGGATTCGCATTCGGCCACTTACATCCGCTCCGGGACGGTAATCCCCAGAATCCCGAGCAGGCGCTCGGTTTCGGCCAGCGTCAGTTCGCACAGGCCCAGGCGGGCGCCGCGCAAAGCCTCGTCACTTTCCGACAGGATGTGGTGCTCGGTGTAGAAGCGGCTGAAATTCTGCGCGAGGCGAAAAACAAAATCACAGATCAGGTTCGGGGTGCGCTTTCCTTCCGCGGATTCGAGCGCCTCCGGCATGGTCAGCATTTGCAGCGCCAGCGCACGTTCTTCCTCCGACCGGATCACCGGCGGCCCGGATGAATGCCCCTCCTCGCGCGCTTTCCGAAGGATCGATTTGATCCTTACCGCCGCATATTGCAGATACGGCCCAGTCTTGCCCTCGAATTTGGTGAAGCACTCCAGATCGAAGACATAGCTGGAGACCCGGTTATTGGAGAGATCGGCGAATTTGATCGCGGCAATCCCCACTGCCTGCGCAATCTGCGACCGCTCGCTTTCCGGATAGTCTGCCGCGAGCCCGGCCTCAGCCAGCCGCTGCTTCGCCTCATCCGTCGCCATGGAGATCAGGTCGTACAGCTTCATCACGCCGCCAGCGCGGGTCTTGAACGGCTTGCCGTCATTGCCGTTGAGCGTGCCAAAGCCGATATGTTCGAGCGCCGCATGTCCGGCCAGCCCGGTTTTCTGCGCGGCGCGAAACACCTGCAGGAAATGCAGATGCTGCCGCTGATCCACCACATACAGGATCAGGTCGGGATCGTGCTCGCGCACCCGCTGCACGATGGTGGCAATGTCGGTGGACGCGTAGTTCACCGCGCCATCCGACTTCATCAGGATCAGCGGCGGCACCTCGGACGCGTCGGACGGCTCTGCTACATCGACAACCAGCGCGCCCTCGTCCATGCGGGCGAACCCGCGCTGTTTTAAGTCCTCGATGATGTCCGGGATCAGCGGATCGGCATCCGATTCACCCTTCCATTCGTCAAAATGGATTCCGAGGCTGTCATATTCCCGCTCCAGCCCCTCGGCCGAAACCCTGAGGAAATGACGCCAGAGCGCGCGATAGCCGGGCCGGCCCGCCTGCAATTCCACCGTCGCCTGACGGGCGGCCTCCAGCCGCGCCGGATCGCTTTTGCACGCCGCTGCAGCTTCCGGATAGATGCGCTCCAGATCGTCCATGGTGACCGGCGATTTGTCCGGATACGGAGAACGGTCGGCCGGATCGAACCAGGGCAGATCGGGATTGCGGATCGCAATCTCGGAGATCAGCTGCCCCATCTGCAGCCCCCAATCGCCGAGATGCACGTCGCTGATCACCTTCCAGCCATTGGCGCGGAACAAATGCTGCAGGCAGTCGCCGATGATCGCCGAACGCAAATGGCCGACATGCATCGGTTTGGCGACATTCGGTCCGCCGAAATCGAGCACCAATGTCTTGCGCGCGCCACTCTCGGCGAGCGCATGTTCGGGTTGCGCCGCCAAATCCTGAAGCCGCGCCTCAAGCGCTTCGTCTTTCAGCCTGAGATTGATGAATCCCGGCCCGGCAATGGCGACTTCGGCAAACATCCCCGATTCCGCGAGCCGCGCGCGAATGCGTTCGGCGATCGCCCGCGGATTGGCCCTGGCCAGTTTCGCGGCCGCGAGCGCGCCGTTGCACTGGAATTGCGCCAGATCGGGCCGGTCGGAAAGCTGCACCTGGCCGAGTTCGGCCGGCAAGCCTTCGCCCGCGAACGCGGCGCCCGCGATCGCGCAGAGTTCGGATAGCAGAGATGTCATCGCATCGCAGCTTGGGGTGTGGGCACCACGCGCGGGAGCCGGTTATAGGCGAGCTCGTCCGGCGTCAGTTGAAACCCGGTGAGAATCTCGTAATCCGACGGCCGGCGGTCCATCGCCAGCGGCACCGGAAAGTTGGAAACCGTCTCGGTGTAGGTCGCACTCGGACGACCCGACATTTGCGGGTCAGAATTATAAACGTTCTTCACCAGCACATTGTTGTCAGCATCGACGATCGCGACAAAGAACGGCAATTGTGGATCGGCGCCGGTCAGGGCGGGGCCGCGCGATGCCCTGACCGCGAATTTGACATTCACCACCAGCGTGTTCGCCGTCCGGTCGTAATTGCAGTCGAGTTGCGCCTGCGACATCAGCGCCTGGAAGGCGATATCCGCCGCTCTTGTCATCGCCGGCGACGTTCCGGGCCTGAGTTTGGTCACGCTCGCCGCATCCGACAGCACCCCTGTCGCCGGGCAGACCGGCCCGGGGTCCAGCGTGATCTGCGGCTCGCTGTTGAACAACCCGTTGATTGCATCGCACCCCGACAGGGGCAAAAAAACCGCAGACACAGCCACGATCAGAACGCGACGCATGAGTTATCCACCAGATTGCCGCCCTCTTCTTACCCTCCCCTTGAGGGAGGGTCAAAATTCGCGGAACGCGAATTTTGGGGAGGGGACCAGATCAAACTTCCAAGGCCGCACAATCTCACAAAATGGACCATCGGCCATTGTAAGGCTAGAACCACCACATGGCCGTCTATACCGACGTTTCGTTTGAAGACCTGAAACTTTTCCTCGCCGGTTACGATCTCGGCGAAGCTCATGTGTTCAAGGGCATCGCCGAAGGTGTGTCCAACTCGAACTATTTCCTCCAGACATCGACCGGTTCCTACATTCTCACGCTGTATGAAATGCGCGTCGAGCAGGCGGACCTGCCCTATTACCTGGGTCTGATGCAGCATCTGGCGCGGCACGGCGTGCCCTGCCCACTGCCGGTCGTCAGCCGTGATGGCAACGTGACGGGAATTTTGAACGAGCGTCCGGCGGCGATCTTGACTTTTCTCGATGGCGTTTCGCTGCGTCGCCCCACAATGCTGCATTGCCAGGCGGCCGGAAAGGCGATGGCCGAATTTCATGCCGCGGGAATGGACTTCGCGCAGCGCCGGAACAATGCACTGGGGCCGCAGGGCTGGAAAAAACTTGCCGGGGATTGCGCCGATTCGGCGGATTCTGTCGCCGCGGGTTTACGCGATCTGATTGCCGGAGAAGTCGCGGCGCTCGCGGCACTCTGGCCGGCCAATCTGCCGCAGGGCGCAATTCACGCCGACCTGTTTCCCGACAATGTGCTGTTCGTCAATGACCGGATTTCCGGGATTATCGACCTCTATTTCGCGTGCAACGATTCGCTCGCCTATGATGTTGCCGTCGCGCTGAACGCCTGGTGTTTTGAAAGTGACGGCGCGTTCAATCTGACCAATGGACAGGCATTAATCGGCGGATACCAAAGCGGCCGCAAGCTGACGCGCGAAGAACGCGATGCGCTGCCGCTCCTGTGCCGCGGCGCCGCGCTGCGCTTTCTCTTAACCCGGCTGTACGATTGGGTGAACCATAATCCCGAAGCGCTGGTGCGGCCCAAGGACCCGCGCGAATTCCTCCGCCGATTGCGCTTTCATCGCGCAGTCAAAGACGCGAAAGCCTACGGCCTGTGAGCTCGCCGGCGCCCGAAAGCACAGCGGTGCAGATCTTCACCGACGGCGCGTGCAGCGGCAATCCGGGTCCCGGGGGGTGGGCCGCGATCCTGCGCTTCGGCGATCACGAGAAGGAAATCTTCGGCGGCGAACCGCTCACGACCAATAACCGCATGGAGCTGACCGCGGCCATCAGGGGACTGGAAGCGCTCAAACGCCCCTGCAGCGTCACGCTCTACACCGATTCTCGTTACGTCATGGACGGCATCATGCAATGGCTGCCGCGCTGGAAAACGAATGGCTGGAAGACCTCCGACAAAAAGCCGGTGAAGAACGGCGATCTGTGGGCGGCACTGGATGCAGCCGCATCACGCCACAAACTCACCTGGCGCTGGGTCGAGGGCCATTCCGGTCATCTGGAAAACACCCGCGCCGATCTCCTCGCCCGCTCCGCCATCCCCAAAGGGACCCGTTCCGGCGGGTGATTTCCTGTGCCACGGGTTGACCTGTCCGATTCTTTGTACATATTGTTGTACAAAGGAGAAAAGCTTGCCGGTCGTGACCTATAGCTATGCCCGCCAAAACCTCGCCGAATTGCTCGACGAAGTTGAGCGCGACCGTGCGCCGGTTTTCATTTCACGCCAGCGAAAGCGCGGCGGCGCCTATCTGGTGTCGCAGGAGGAATGGGACTCACTTCAGGAAACCATGTATCTGTTGAGCAATCCCGCGAACGCGAAAAACCTCCTCGACGCGATCGCCGAATTGAATGCGGGCAAAGGCATCGAGCACCAGGTTGCAAAACCGGTCCGCAGGCGCAGGCGTACAAAGCAGGCCCGTGGCCGTTGAAAATCATCTGGGCGACCCAGGCGCTGAACGATTACCGGCACTTTCAAAATTTCGAGCCTGCGCTCGCCGAGAAAATCAGCACACTCATCGAAGACATTCGGCGAAAACCCTTCACCGGACCTGGTCGACCCGAACCGCTACGGGGCGATATCTCGGGATTCTGGTCACGGCGTATCACCAGCCGGCATCGCCTCGTCTACCGCGTCTCCGGTCGCGGAGCAGATCGGCGCCTCGAGATCGCCCAATGCCGCTTTCACTATTGAGCCGTCCAAAGCCGGGTTTTCCCTTCGCCC
>JAGWSK010000260.1 GCA_028869355.1 Alphaproteobacteria bacterium
CGCTTGTAGGAGTTGGTCAGCGGGTTGGTGAAGGCGTTGAGCGCCTTGGCGTGCTTGATGATGCCGCCGATGTAATAGAGGCAGGTATTCGACAGGTCGGCATACCCGGAACCGGCGAACAGCGGTTTGCCTTCCTTCCACACCGACTGATGCACATGCATGCCCGAGCCGTTATCGCCGTAGATCGGCTTCGGCATGAAGGTCGCCGTCTTGCCGTATGACGCCGCCACCTGGTGGATGACGTATTTGTAGATCTGCATGTTGTCGCCGCATTTGGTCAGCGTGTTGAACTTGAAACCGAGTTCATGCTGCGACGGGGCAACTTCGTGATGGTGCTTCTCGGGATTGATTCCCATGTCACCCATGATGGCCAGCATTTCGGAACGGATGTCCTGGAAGCTGTCCACCGGCGGCACCGGGAAGTAGCCACCCTTGATCGGCGGACGATGGCCCGGATTGCCATCTTCGTAATCAATGCCGCTGCTATACGGGCCTTCCTTGGATTCGATGTAGTAGAAGGCCTTGTTCATTCCGGATTCGTAACGGACCGAATCGAAGATGAAGAATTCGGCTTCGGGACCGAAAAAGGCGGTGTCGCCGATGCCGGTGGACTGAAGATATTTCTCTGCGCCTTTGGCGATCGAACGCGGACAGCGGCCATAGGGCTGGCCGGACAACGGCTCGTGAATGTCGCAGAAGATGGCCAGCGTGGTCTGGGCAAAGAACGGATCGATGACCGCCGTGTCGGGGTCCGGCATCAGCGTCATGTCCGACTCATTAATGGCCCTCCAGCCGGCGATCGATGAGCCGTCGAACATCAGGCCATGGCTGAACGCATCTTCGTCGATCAGCGAGAGATCGAAAGTCACGTGCTGCCACTTGCCGCGCGGATCTGTGAATCGCAGATCGACGAATTTTACTTCCTTGTCCTTGATCAGTTTCAGGACGGATTTTGCATCAGCCATAATGGTTTCCTCTGGTCGTGCGTGAATGAAATGGGTTGCGTCTAGATGGCGTCGGCGCCTTTTTCGCCGGTGCGGATCCGGACCGCTTCCTGGATGTCGAGAACGAAAATCTTGCCGTCTCCAATGCGGCCGGTGCGTGCGGCCTTCATGATCGCTTCCACGGCAGGTTCGACCTGCTCGGGCATCAACACGATCTCGATTTTGACCTTGGGCAGGAAATCGACGACGTATTCCGCCCCGCGATAAAGTTCTGTGTGGCCCTTCTGCCGCCCAAAACCCTTTGCTTCAGTGACGGTGATGCCCTGAACGCCGATCTCATGCAGGGCCTCCTTAACCTCGTCAAGTTTGAACGGCTTGATGATGGCTTCAATTTTCTTCATTCCCGGCTATCCTCGATTGCCCCCGAAGCTCCTTTTCGCCAGCCATCGCGTAGCAGGCGCCGTGCCAACGCCGCAATTGGTCGAAACGGCATTATTTGCCGGTTTTTCGTGCGTTTGGCGAGTAAGAATGACGCCATCTGCACAATCCAGCGGCGATTTGCCCAAAGTTTGAGCTCTAAGGGTATCGAACTTCCATTTGCCCGCCGGTTTACGGTTTGCCAATTTGGCCCAGTACGAGCACGGATGAGCGATGCGGCGAGACAGATTCAACCCGGTTTTCAGTGGTCTCGGCACGACGATTTTCACCGTCATGTCGGCGCTTGCGGTTGAGCATGATGCAATCAATCTCGGTCAGGGATTCCCGGATGAAGATGGTCCGGAAGCCATCCGCGAAGCTGCGGCCGCCGCATTGCGCAATGGCCCCAATCAATACCCGCCGATGCAAGGTGTGCTCGAGCTTCGCCGCGCCATTGCCGGTCACAGCCGCGAATTTTACGGGCTCGATTTCGACCCGCTGAGCGAAATCGTCGTGACCTCCGGCGCCACCGAAGCGCTCGGGGACTGCATCATGGGCCTGGTCGCGCCCGGCGATGAAGCCGTGGTGATCGAGCCCTGTTACGATTCATACCGGCCAATGCTGGAAGCAATGGGCGCGAAAATCCGCACTATCCGCCTCGCCCCGCCTGATTTCCGTCTGACCGAAGCTGCGTTGGCGGCGGTGTTCTCGCCCGATACCAAAGTGATCCTGGTCAATTCGCCGCTCAATCCGATTGGCCGGGTTCTCGATCAGGGCGAACTCGAGCTTCTGGCGAGTTTTCTCACCCGCTATGACGTTTATGCGATTTGCGATGAAGTTTATGAGCATCTGGTTTTTGACGGCCGCAAACATGTCCCGCTGATCAGCCTTCCCGGGATGCGCGAACGCTGCGTGCGCGTGGGCTCGGCCGGGAAGATGTTTTCACTGACCGGCTGGAAGATCGGGTGGGTATGCGGGTCGCGTACGCTGATCGAAGTGATCACCAAAGCGCATCAGTTCAACACATTCACCACTTCGCCGGCGCTGCAGCTCGGAATCGCGGAAGGTCTGCGTCATCACATGGATTTCGCACTCGCCAATACAAGCGCATTGCAAACCAAGCGCAACCAGATCGCGCAGGCGCTTCAGGCGGCAGGTTTTGACGTGTTGAAGAGCGAGGGCACCTATTTCATTACGGCGTCGACCCGCAAAATCGCCAATGAACCGGATACCGTTTTTTGCAAACGCATGACGCGCGAAGCACGGGTCGCAGCCATTCCGCTGTCGGTATTCTACGGCGACGATCCGCCGTCAGATCTGGTGCGCTTCGCTTTCTGCAAAATGCCGGCGATCATTGATGAGGCTGGCGGGCGTCTGGCGCGCCACTTTGCGAGCCATCCCAGGTGAGCGCGGAAATCCTCACGGTTGCGCAATCCGGCGACGCCGATCGTCTCGCGGCAGCGGCCGGAGTGAAATCGATCGAGCTGATGGAGAATGCCGGACGCGCCGTCGCTGAGGCGGTTTGTGCGTTCACGCCGGCCGCCGCGGTTCTCGTACTGTGCGGGCCCGGCAACAATGGAGGCGATGGATTTTGCGCCGCGCGCCATTTGAAGCAGCGCGACTACCCCGTCGAAGTGCGGACCATCGCAGATCCATCCAATCTTAAAGGCGACGCGGCAGAAATGGCGCGAAGATGGGGTGGACCCGCGCCGGTTGCGTCTGCGGAAAAATTTCAGGACGGCGCAGTCATTGTTGATGCGCTGTTTGGCGCCGGTCTCTCGCGCGCGCTCACCGGACTGGCCGCCGACGTCGTCCGTGCCACCAATGCCGGCGGACAGCCGGTTATCGCGGTCGATGTGCCGAGTGGTTTGCATGGCGATCTCGGCCGTCCGATGGATGGGCGCGATGGTGTGTGCATCCGGGCGGCGAGGACAGTCACATTTTTCCGGCCCAAACCGGCGCATTTCCTGATGCCCGGCCGGATGTTCTGTGGGCCGGTCACGGTTGCCGATATCGGAATTCCCGGACAGGTGCTGAAGACAATCCGGCCGAACCTGTTTGCCAACGGTCCGGACCTGTGGCGTGACCGCTTTCCCACACCACAACCCGATGGCCACAAATACAAGCGCGGGCATGCGGTGATTGTCAGCGGGCCGGCACATGCCACCGGGGCGGCGCGTTTGGGCGCCCGCGGAGCATTGCGCTTGGGTGCCGGGCTTGTCAGTGTCGCGAGCCCGCCCGACGCCGTCGGCGTCAACGCCGCCCACCTGACCGCGATCATGGTCAAGCCATTCGATGGTCCAAAAGGTCTAAGCGCGCTGCTATCGGACCATCGGCTGAACGCGGCGGCGATCGGCCCTGGTTGCGGTGTGGGGACAAAGACGCAGGATCTGGTAGCGGCCGTGTTGGCCAGC
>JAGWSK010000261.1 GCA_028869355.1 Alphaproteobacteria bacterium
GCGCCCCATGCGGCAGGCGATCCGGCCGTAATCCAATTGTCTTTCGGCCAGGTTTCGTAACCGGCTTCACCCGGATGGGGAATGGTGTGGAACGTCCAGGCGAGTTCGCCGGTGCGGATATCCCAGGCGCGAACATCCATCGCCGGGCCGTCGGGATCGTCTTCTTTTCCCTGCGCGCCGGTGATGATGAGATTTTTGTAGATCACGCCCGGCGTGCTGATGTGATAGGGCGCATCGGGGAATTTATCGGCGACACCGGGGCGCAGATCGATCCGGCCGCCATTGCCGAAAGCCGGAATCAGCTGTCCGGTCTTCGCATCCAGCGCGATCAGCGCGCCCTCCGATGTGCCGGCAAAAATCCGCGCCGGACTATCTGCATCGCCCGCCCAATAAGTGACGCCGCGCAGCGTCCCGCTGGCGCGTCCGAGATCGAATTTCCACAATTCCTCGCCGGTTTCGGGTTCGAGCGCGACAATCGAGTGCTGCACGGTCGGGCTATAGAGCACGCCATTCACCACGATCGGTACGGCTTCCGTGGTGCTGGCGAGACGGTTCGCGGGATTGGGATCGGCGGGGCCGTTCGCGGTGCCGTAAGTCCACACGCGCCGCAGCCGCGATACATTCGATGTGTTGATTTGTGCCAGCGGCGAAAAACGCTGACCCTTCTGGTCATAACTGTAGGCGGGCCAGTCGCCGGGACGGGGCGGCTGCGAATCCTGCGCGGCAGCGCTGGTCATCATCAACGCGCTGAGCAGAACGACAGGCGGCATTCTCATGGCGTGCCCTCCTTCGTGCGCGAGAGCAGGTTGCAGCCTGCTCTAGTAGCCGAGCTTTAATTCGGCGTTCTGTTTCCCCTGTACCGTGCCGTCCTTCAGCCATTCCAGCGATGCCTGGAACAGCAGCATATGGTTTTTCTCCCACATTGCGTTGTGCGAGGAACAGGCAAGGTCAATGAAGACTTTGTTTGTTGATCCGAGATCGGCAAACAGATCGCGTACGCGCTGCGGTGCGACCTGCTTGTCGTGCTGGCCCGAGATCATCAGGTACGGGACGGTGATTTTCGCGGCAACGGATTTGTTGAATCCCCAGGTCGGCACCGATGGCGCCCGGCGGACGCCGGTGCCCCAGGTGGCGCCGACAGGATCGGATGCAATCATGCCGGACCACACAGCGCGACTCGCACCCTGCTCATATTGATCCGGACAACCGACCTGCCGGTCCCAGTTGGCGGTGAAATCGGTCTCGGATTGCGAATTCATCGGCGCATCCGTGGTGGGCAAAGTCGCGGGCGCATCGCCCGGCATGTCGCGATTATAGGCAGGGGCAAGCACCACGAGCCGCGAAACCTTATCCGGATTGCGTGCCGTATAGCCGGCCGTGCGTGGTCCGCCCTGCGACCAGCCGAGCAGAGCGATTTTGTCGACATGGCGTTGCGCGCGGATGTAATCGATCACCGCGCCGAAATCGTTCCAGTCCGAACTCATGGTGGTGATCGGTTTGTCGTAAGTTGGCGCGCAGGCCGCCTTCAGCGCAGTGCCGACAAATTGCGCCTGCTGCTCTTTCCCGAAATTGCAGGCATCATTCATCACCGCGGGCCGCGTAGATCTCCCATAGCCGGTCATGTCCATCGCGAACACGTCGAATCCGGCCCGTGCGAGATAGGCCATCCAGCTATAGTCTTTGTACGGCACATCGAACGCCACTTCGGCCGGTGTGCCGGCCCCGTGCACGAACAATGCGATGCGATTGGCGGGTGCACCGCGCGCGAGCGTGGTCGCCAGCACTTTCTCACGGACATAAATTTCCGCGTCCTGCCCCATCATCGCCGGCGCGGTGGATTTCACATGGACATAGTGATCCATCGTCAGCAGCCGCGCCCCATCATCCGCCAAAGCCGGCGAAACCGCTCCGCACACGAACGACAACAGGAGACCGGTGAGCATTGATCGATTGCGCATTTCATCCACCTTGGAACTGCGCTAGAATATCCCAATGAACAAGATGCTGGAACGGGCCCTGGCCGAAATCGAAAAGCTCCCGGAGGACGAGCAGGAGGCGATTGCCTGCGTCATCATGGATGAAATCGACGCGGAAAAAGGGTGGGAAGAGCGTTTCGCCCGCTCACAAGACCGGCTAGCCGACCTTGCACGCCGCGCTGGCGACCGAATCGCAGAAGGAAAAACTGCACCCTTTGATCCGTCGGATCGCCGCCGGCGGTGAAGTCTCGCACAACGCCAGAATTCTGGACCTGCCACGACTCGCTACCGCAGAAAATCCAGCGGCTGGCGGCGAGAGAATTCGCAAGATGGCGAAATGATCCCCATTATCCGGGGCTGAACTTCAAGCGCATTCACGCAACCGAACCGATCTACTCCGTCCGGATTGGTATTCACTGGCGCGCCCTTGGGCGGCTGGACCGCGACACGGTGACGTGGTTCTGGATCGGCTCGCACAGCCATTACGACCGCCTGATCGGATAGTTTTACGTGACCGGTCTGAACTTGTGGACGCGGCGGCCGCGGTTTTCGTCAACGTAGATGTTGCCCTTTGAATCCACCGCGATGCCGTGCGCCTGCTGGAATTCGCCGGGGAAGCTGCCGGCGCGGCCAAA
>JAGWSK010000262.1 GCA_028869355.1 Alphaproteobacteria bacterium
GGATCAAAGCGGACCAGAGCGTTGGGCCGGGTGTTGCCTTCGACATACCACACGATGTCATGCAGCGTGGTGATGCCGTAGGGCTCGGAATGAGGCCCGCCCGGCGACGGCCATTCGGCGGTCTTGCCGGTGCGGGTGTCATACATTCCAAGATAGCCGCGCGAATAGTCGGAAATCCAGATCCGGTCCTGCGAGTCGATGGCAATGCGGCGTGGCCGGGTGCCGGGATTCGGGAGCGTGACTTCCTTGAGTTCCATGGTATCCGGATTGACCACGGTCACGAGGTGGGGCGCCAGCCATTCGCTGAACCACAGATGGCCCTTGGAATCGAACACCATGCCATAGGGTGCGGAGTGCTCGGTCGGGACAACCGCGAGCTTGAACGCGCCGGTTTTCGGATCAAGCCGGCCCAGCATGTTGCTGTTCTGCGCGGTGAACCACAGCATGCCGTTGCGGTCGAACAGCGGCGTGTGCGGATCGCGTGCCGTGCCGACTTTATATTCCGTAAACTGATGGGTGTGGGTATCGAATTTGCCGATATAGCCCTTGAAATTGCCCGTGTAGAAGATGTTGCCATCCTTATCCATCACGAGGCCATGCGGGCCGGACATCGGCGTCTTGGTGTGATACTCATCAATCTTGCCGGTCGCCGGATTGAGATGGCCGATGATGCTCGCCATATGTCCGGTGAACCAGACCGTGCCGTCGGGTGCGGCCAGCGGATCATGCGGACGGGTGCCGGGCGTGGGCAGGACCCATTCCTTGATATTCACCTTCACCGGGCCGGCAATTTCCTTGAACGGAGGAAGCGGCTTTTCCGGGAAGCTTTTGACGAGATAGTTGGTGATCGGCTGGATCTGATCGGGAGTGAGTGCTGCGCCGGCATTGACCATCATGTGCACGACGTTCGACCATCCGGCGGGGTCATAGCTGCCGTTAACGATGCGGCCGAGTTCGTGGCACGCGGTGCAGACCTCGGAGACGACGGCTTTCTCGGGGCCGGCGGGCAATTTGTTGACGTCGGGGTCGGTCGTCTGGGCCGCCTGCAATGGACTGGCGGCTACCGCGAGGGCCGCGGCGAGAATTAATTTTTGCATGATGGTGTCCTTTGAGAATTCCGGCGCAAGCCGCGGGGAATTTAGTTTAAGCCGAACGTCCTGCCAATAGCGCCATTGGCCGCGTTCTACCGAAAGGAACCTTGTTTTTCGCTGGCTGTTGCGCCCAATGATGTGCCGCTTTCAACCCCAGGCCGTATCAGGCCATTTTTGCCGGCAGGGCATGATTTCGCCCCAGATTTGGTGTTCTCTTCGGTCATGTTGAAGCCACTGGAGAAGCCGCGGCAGCGCTTGCAATTGTCGGCCTACAGCCTGTCGGGCCGGTTGCTGCTGCTGACCATCGGCTTCGTCATGATCAGCGTGGCGCTGCTCTATTTCCCGATGGTGGCGCGCTATCACCACCAGCTTCTCGACGACCGGATCAATTCCGCGGAATTGGCGATTCTGCCGTTCACCGAGGCGCCGGGCGAACAGCTTTCAGAGCGTCTGCGCATGCAGTTGCTGGCGCGTGCCGGTGTGGAAGCGGTGATATTGCTTGGCGGCGGACAGCACGAGTTGTTCCAACTCGTCGGTACCGAGCCGCCGCAGGTCAAGGCCGAATACAACGCCGGTGAAACCGGCCTGATGGAGCAGATTCGCGACGTCATACGGTGTTTGTTCGCGCCGCCCAACAGAACCATACGAATCGATGCCAATATGGGACAGGGCCGCAGCGTCATCG
The DNA here is from genome assembly GCA_028869355.1 of Alphaproteobacteria bacterium. Lineage (GTDB taxonomy): Bacteria > Pseudomonadota > Alphaproteobacteria > Micropepsales > Micropepsaceae > CAIYRG01. The sequence goes on from JAGWSK010000262.1 coordinate 1,777, forward strand.
TCATTGCCAATGAAGAGCCGATCCGGATTGCGCTGTTTACGTTTTCGACCCGCGCTCTGGCGCTTTCGATTTTCGTGTCGGCGCTGACGTCGCTCCTGGTGTTCATCAGCCTGTATTTGATTCTGGTCCGGCCGATGCAGCGGATGACGGCGGCGATGGTCGATTTCCGCAACAACCCGGAAGACCCGTCCCGGATCTTGCATGCCTCATCGCGGCGCGATGAAATCGGCATGGCGGAGCGTGAGCTGTCGACGCTGCAGCATGAGCTGTACGGCTTTCTGCAGCAGAAGACGCGGTTGGCCCTGCTCGGGCTTGCGGTCGCGAAAATCCAGCATGATTTGCGCAACATCCTCTCGAGCGCCCGCATTGCATCCGACAGGCTCGCGGCCAGCGAAGACCCGGTCGTTCAGCGTGTCACCCCGCGTTTGCTCGATGCTCTCGACCGCGCCGTCGCGCTCGCAACCAACACACTGCGTTACGGGCGCGCGGAAGAACGGCCACCGCAGAGGACACGATTCGCCCTGGCGGCATTGATTGACGAAGCCGCCTCTTCAGCCGTGCCGGAGAGCGGGGATGTGGTCGTGGAAAAACACGTTCCGTGGGGCCTGCAAATCTCTGCCGATTCGGAGCAGTTGTTTCGCGTCGTGCTCAACCTCCTCAGCAACGCCAGGCAGGCGTTGGAGACCGCAAAACGCCCGGGACAAAAACGCATCCTGATTGAGGCTGGACGGGATAACGGCATGATCACAATCGACATTTCGGACAATGGTCCGGGGATTGCTGTCGCCGTGCGCGAACGCCTGTTCCAGCCCTTTGCCGGCACTATGCGCCAGGGCGGATCGGGATTGGGCCTCGCGATTTCCCGGGAATTGATCACCGCCCATGGCGGTAACCTGGCCCTGGTTTCGACGGGCCCCGAGGGCACCTGCTTCCGAATTACGCTGCCAGCCCAAGGCTAAATCGTAACAGGCGCCTGGGAACTCGCCCTGTACGTGCATTTTTCGTTAGCCAAATTGTCGCATCTGTTCGGTTCCGCTCACAAATCGGTGAACATGAATAAAAAGTAACAATGAGTTGAAGGAACTCTGGGCGATAGTGCGCCCCTCAACCAGGGAGGCGTTCTTTATGGCGCAGCATGACCTTGACAAAGTGCTTGCTCAGGTGAGCCAGGACCGGCGTGGGTTCCTCAAGACCCTGCTGGTTGGCTCGGCCGTGGCAGCCGTTCCCGTGATGACCTCGCAAGCTATGGCTGCGGAAGGTGAAGGCGAAGGCGGCGAAGGCGGCGAAGGCAAGAAGAAGAAAAAGAAGAAGAAGAAGGAAGGCGAAGAGTAATCGTCTTTCCAATCAGCTTCTTTTTATTTGCATTGACGCGGAGCCGGCCGCACGCCCTATCGGGGGTGCGGCCGTCTCTTTTGGTGCAAAGGTCATGCCGAATATCGCGGTGAATCCCTCGGTGTTGGTCGCACCGACGGAAGAGGGTTATGTCGCTTACGATCCGGTCGCCGACCGGCTGCATCAACTCAATCCATTTGCGTCTCTGCTGCTTGAACTCTGCGATGGCCAGCGCGGCGTCGACGACATTCGCGCGATCATCGCACCGCTCATGCAGCCGGATCAGGCGGGCGATCTCGGCCGCTGGGTCGATGAGGGGGTGAAGGCGGGACTTCTCGCCTGGAGTGAAGGTCCGGCGGAAAAGGTCCGGCATTTTTCGGCGGCTGAACTGTATGAGTTTGCGGTCAAGCTGAAACGGGCCGGCAATCCGCAACCGGCCTGGCTGTGCACCAAACGCGCATTGGAGCTGCAGCCCGAGAATTGGGACGCCTGGTACGATTACGGCGATCTGTGCCTCTCGGTCGGCAAACGCGCCGATGCGCGCGTGGCGTTTGAAAATTACTTCAGGGCCAATCAGGACGATGCCGAAGTCGAGCATTTGCTCATTGCGCTCAGGGATGAGACGCCGCCGGAGCGCGCGTCAGATCGCACGGTTCAGAAAATCTACAAGGACTTTGCGTGGTCTTATGACCGCAGGATGCGTGACGATCTTGAATACAAGGGACCCGAGCGGCTGTTCGAGTCAATCAAATCGGTGATCGGCGACGCCAGTGGATTGCAGGTGCTCGACATCGGCTGCGGCTCTGGTTTTACCGGTCAGGTGCTCAAACCCATTGCCGCGCGCATCATTGGCGTCGATCTTTCGCCGGACATGATTGAACTGGCGAAGAAGCGCGAAATCTACGATGCGCTTGAAGTCGCGGAAATCACCGAATGGCTGGAAAAATCAGACCAGGCGTTCGACCTGATTTCGTGTTGCGATTGCCTGATTTATTTCGGCGACCTGAAGCGCATCACAAAAGCCGCGGCGCAACGTTTGAAGCCGGGTGGCATCTTCGCCCTGACCACGGAAAGCGGTCCGACTTTTCCGTTCCGCATCACCGATACCGGCCGCTACGAGCATCATCCCGACCATATCCGTGATGCCGCCGCAGCAGCAGGGCTGTCGGTTGCGGTTCTGGACCAGGCGTTCATGCGCTATGAATACGGCGTCGAAATGATTGCCAATTACGCCGTGCTGACCAGTCAACCGGCTACTGGCGAACGCCGCAACGAGATCAGCAAGTCCGCGAGCCTCGTGGCGTAACCCGCGGTATCGAACAGCGGCTGCGTCTCCCGGGCCGTCGACAGCTTCTGCCGGCAAACACGCAACGCATCGCTGTCACGCGCGAGGCTCAGCGCGAGCTGCTCATAGCCGCCGAGGTCGGCCGTAACCAGCTCGGGCAGGCCGGCGGCATGCAACAGGCTCGCCGCGACCCGGCTGGCAAATGTCCTTCCTTTGCAGGTGATTACCGGCAGCCCAGAGAGCAGGGCATCGGCCGCAGTGGCATGCGCATTATACGGCAGCGTGTCGAGGAAGAGGCCGGCCGCCCCGAGCCGGGCAAGATGGTGTTCTGGTTCCGCGACATAGCGCGCGAAAATCACCCGCTGCGGATCGACTTTGCGGATTTCGGCCTCGCGTCTGATGTTGCGCATCGCTGCCGGATTGGCCGGCGACAGCCACAGCACACTCCCGTCGATCTGGTGCAGAAGGCGCATCCAGATGTCGAACATTTCCGGCGTATGTTTGTAGCTGTTGTTGAAACAGGCAAAGACAAAACCGTCGTCGGGAAGTCCGGCCGCGGCGCGGGACGGGGTGGGCCCGATTGCGCGCGAATTGTCGATGGGAAAATAACTGCCGGGGAGGCGAAGGACTTGTTCGGTGAAATGCGCGGCCTCCCTCTCCGGCAGCGTGATTTCGTCTGCGATCAAATGATCGATGTAGGGCGCTCCCATTGTGCCGGCAAAACCGAGATAGCTCACCTGCACCGGCGCGGGGCGGGCGGCGAGAATGCCGGGCCGGCTTTCGGCGGTGAACCCCATCAGATCGACCGCGATATCGATCTCGCGCTCGCGCAACAGGCCCGCGACTTCGGCATCGGTCAGTCGTTCGGCGGGAACGAATGATTCGAAGCCTGCCAATAATTTCTCCCGCACGCCGCTGTCATCCGCGATGCCCCAACCGACGCCGATAGACTCGATCCGGCTCCTGTCGAGGCGGGGCAGCACGCCGGCGAGGGCCTGCGCGACCGGATGCAGACGGTAATCGGCGGAAAGCCAGGCAACGCGCA
>JAGWSK010000263.1 GCA_028869355.1 Alphaproteobacteria bacterium
GATCCCACGGTTCGCTTTCTCTTCCTCGAAAAGCGCGCCGACATGGTGCTGATCATTCCGGCTGCCATCGTCGTCACTGTTCTGGTGCGCGGCGGATTCAATTTCGGCGAGACGGCGCTGACCAATCTCATTGGGCAAAAACTCATCGCCGACGCCCAGGGCGACATGGTGCGCAGTCTCATCCGGCTCGACCTGCAACAGCTCAATGAGGTCCATTCAGGCCAGTTCATCTCGAATTTTCTTTACGACGCGACATTGTTGCGCGACGCGATCATCAAGGGCGTTGCAGCGATCGCAAAAGAGTTTCTGTCGCTGATCTTCCTCGCCGGCGTGATGATCTACCAGGATTGGCGGCTGACTCTGCTTTCGCTGATCGTGCTGCCGATCATCGGCTGGGTGACGCGCAATCTTGGCCGCACGATTCAGAAATTCTCGACCAAGGGCATGGTCGAAACCGGCGAACTATCGGCGGCGCTGTCCGAGATTCTCGACGGCCGCCGGATTGTGAAAGCCTATGGTCTCGAAATTCCGCTGGCGAGCCACGCCGAGGCGCGCATCGATCAGCGGCTGCATTATCTCGTGCGCTCATTGAAAGCCCGCGCGCTTTCGGCTCCAGCGGCGGATTTCTTTGGCGGTCTCGCGGTCGCGGCCGCTTTCCTTTACGCCGGATATGAGGGTCTGCACGGCGGATTGCAGGCCAACCAGTTTGCATCTTTCGTCGGCGCCATGCTGCTGGCTCAGCAGCCGGTGCGAAATCTGTCGCAGCTCTGGACGGTCACCACCGAGGGTCTCGCCGCCGCGACCCGTATTTTCGCGCTGATCGATGCAAGACCGGCCATTGTCGACGCTCCGGACGCGAAACCGCTCAAGGTCGCCACGCCTCCGTTCGGCGGGCATGTGCGGTTCGAAGATGTCGCGTTTGCCTATCACAGCGGCCAGGCGGCGATCGAAAAACTCGATTTCGATGTTCCGCCGGGCCAGAAGATCGCGCTGGTCGGCCCGTCCGGCGCGGGCAAGACCACGGCATTCAGCCTTCTGCTGCGCTTCTTCGAACCGGATTCAGGGCGTATACTGATCGATGGTCAGGATACCGCGCAGGTCACTCTCGCTTCGCTTCGATCGCATATCGCGCTGGTGACGCAGGAGCCTTTCCTGTTCGACGATACTGTCGCGGCGAATATCGGTTATGGCCGCGAAACTGCCGGAATGGATCAAATTGTTGCCGCGGCGACAGCGGCGGCTGCGCATGACTTCATCATGCAAATGCCGAACGCCTATGAAACGCGCGTCGGAGAAGGCGGTTTGCGGCTCTCGGGTGGACAGCGGCAACGGATCGCGATCGCCCGCGCCATGCTCCGCGATGCGCCCATTCTGCTTCTCGACGAAGCCACCTCTTCGCTGGATACGGAAAACGAAAGGCTGGTGCAGGATGCGCTGCGCCGGCTGATGAAGGGCCGCACGACGATTGTGGTCGCGCACCGGCTTGCCAGTATCACCGATTCCGACCGCATTTTCGTGCTGGACCAGGGACGCATCGCGGAATCCGGCACCCATCGCGAATTGCTGGCGCGCGGCGGCATCTATGCCCGCCTCTACCAGAACGAATCGCGGGACGACATCGCGCCCGCGGCCATCGCCTGACATGCCGGGCATTGTTTCGGCCGCTCTCTATCGGGGATTGACCGGCGCGCTGGCTCCGGCAGTCCCGGCCCTCCTGCACAGCCGCGTTCGGCGCGGCAAGGAAGACCCGCGCCGCCTGGCGGAACGCCATGGCGTGTCGTCACTGCCGCGCCCCTCCGGCACACTGATCTGGATTCACGCCGCCAGTGTCGGCGAATCGCTGGCGGCGCTGACTCTGGCGCAACACCTGCTGGAAAAGCCGGCGCGATCGGTTCTGGTCACTACCGGTACCGTGACTTCAGCCGAACTCATGGGCCAGCGGCTGCCGCCGCGCGCTTTCCACCAATATGTGCCGGTCGACGTGATCGGCAGCGTCACACGTTTTCTCGACCACTGGCGGCCCGATCTCGCGTTGTTCGTCGAATCGGAACTGTGGCCCAATCTGCTGCTGGAGACCCGGCGCCGCAATATCCCGTTGGCACTCGTCAATGCCCGCCTTTCCGCCCGTTCATTTGCCGGGTGGCAGCGCCTGCCGGGCTTCGCGCGGCGGGTTTTTTCCGTCTTTGATGTCTGCCTGGCGCAGGATGAAGCTGTTGCACAGCGGCTGACCGGTTTGGGCGCGTGCAATGTCCGTGTCGGCGGCAATCTCAAGGCCGATGCGCCGCCACTTCCGGCGGATGAATCAGTGCTTGCGAGCCTGCGCGCTGCAATCGGCGCAAGGCCCGTTTTCCTCGCTGCGAGTACCCATGCCGGTGAAGATGATGCCGTGCTGGACGCCGCCAGAGCGGTGAAACAATTCGACGCGCTCACCATCATTGTGCCGCGTCATCCTGAGCGCGGACCCGATATCGAAGCGCTGGCGCAGATGCGGGGATTTTCCTGTTTGCGGCGGCGCAATGCGGCCCTGCCAACATCGGAAACGGAGGTTTATGTCGCAGATACCATGGGGGAGTTGGGCCTGTTCTATCGGCTGGCGCGCGCCGCTTTTCTTGGCGGAAGCCTGATTCCGCATGGCGGGCAGAATCCGCTGGAGCCCGCGCGACTGTCGGTGCCGGTGATCGCCGGTCCACACACGGCCAATTTCGAGGACATGTACCACCTGCTATTTGCGGCGCAGGGCGGCGGCAGAATCGATTCTACTGCACAGCTTCCGGAAACAGCCATGGATTTCTTGCGCGATGCCGCCGAAGCACGGCGCGTCGGCGAACTTGCCAGAAATTGCGCGGCAAGTCTCAGTGGCGCGCTGGCGCTTACCGTGCAAACGGCCGAACATCTGCTTCTCAATGCGCGCGCCTGAATTCTGGACCGGCAAAACTCCTGCAGCAAAATTCTGTGCTGCCATGCTTGCACCGCTTGGCGCAGTGTACGGAATATCTGTCGGCTGGCGCGCAACCCGAACCCGGCCATACCGGCCGAGGGCACGAGTTCAATGCATCGGCAATCTGACCGCCGGTGGAACGGGGAAAACACCTGTGGCCATCACTATTGCCGGCAGGCTGGCGCATCGGGGGAAAGTCGTGTTCCTCACCCGCGGCTACGGCGGTCGCTTCACGGGTCCCGTCGTGGTGGATTGCAGGCGGCACTCTGCCGCCGATACCGGCGACGAGGCCCTGCTCCTCGCACGCCATGCAACCACGATCGTTGCACGCAACCGTGGGGCCGGCGCGCAACTGGCCGACCGCCTCGGCGCGGAATTCATCGTGATGGACGATGGCTTTCAAAATTTTCAGATCGTGAAGGATATGGCGATCGTCGTCGTGGACGCAGCAACCGGGTTCGGCAATGGCAAAGTGATCCCGGCCGGTCCATTGCGCGAACCCGTACACAGCGGGCTCAATCGTGCCGACGCCGTCATTCTGACCGGGGACGGCTCACCTGAACTGCCGCCATTTCCTCGCCCGATTCTGCGCGCAAATCTCGTCCCGCAATCACCGGAGCTGTTTCGCGGCAAGAAAGTCCTGGCATTCGCGGGAATCGGACGGCCGCAAAAGTTTTTTGACATGCTCACTCGCCACGGCGCAGAACTTCAGGGAAACGCAGCATTTCCCGATCACCATCCGTACTCGGCAGGCGAACTCGAAGCTCTCGCATTGCGCGCACAAAGTGCAAACACGCTGCTCGTCACAACCGAAAAGGATTATGTCCGCATTCCCCCCGATTCCCGCCATGGCATCGAGCCGATTCCGGTCCGGATGCAGTTCGAAGATGCTTCAAAGCTTGATTCATTGCTTGACCGGCTCGGGGAAAGCCTGATCGATGCCGTCTGAGTCCGGACAACTGAGCTTCTCGCGCCGGCTTCGTTACCGGATCGAAGCCGCGGGATTCTTCGCGGTGATCGGCTTTTTCCGGATGTTCGGGATTGACCGCGCCTCGAACATTGGGGGCTGGATCGGACGCAACCTGGTCGGGCGGACTTTTCTCTCGCGCCGCCCGCTGCGCAATCTGCGCAGCGCCTATCCGGAAAAATCCGAAAGCGAAACCGCCGCGATCCTGAACACCATGTGGGACAATCTTGGCCGGGTAATGGCCGAATATGCCCATCTCGACGAGATCTGTTGGCAAGGATCCGATCCGCGCATCGAGGTCAGCGGCGGTGAGAATTTCCGCGCGGCGACTGCCCGTGGCAAGGGCATGATTCTGCTTTCGGCGCATTTCGCCAATTGGGAGATCATGCCCATTGTCGCGCGTGAATACGGCCTTAAGGGCGCGGTGATCGTGCGCCCGGCAAACAATCCATTCGTCAGCAAATGGCTTGATGAACTGCGCATGCGCAAAGGCATGCAGGAGCAGATTTCCAAAGGCCAGAGCCTGCTTCGCGTGTTCTCGATCCTGCGCAAAGGCGAAACCATCCTGCTGCTGGCAGACCAACGCGCCAGCGAAGGCATTCGTGTGCCCTTCTTTGGCAGGGACGCATTCACCACCCCTGCGCCGGCTACCATCGCGCTCAAACTTGGTGTGCCGATCGTCCCGGTGGCAAACCGCCGCCTGAATGGTGCGAGATTTCATATGCGGATCTATCCGCCCATCGACCCGCCGAACACCGGCAACCACGAACGCGATGTGTTTCTCATGACCTGCGCGGTGAACCGCTTCATCGAGGAACGTGTGCGCGAGGCTCCCGGCGAATGGCTGTGGATTCACAAACGCTGGGTCAAGGAGAATGCGCCGGTGCGCAAACGGGCGCTGGCTCAACCGGCTATTTCGGGGTGAGGCCCTTTTCCTGGAATCGCTTCAGGGCGGCGGCCGGGCTGGCATAGGCCTCCTGCAGATCCACGCTCCAATAGCGCAGCGCCTCCAGCGGGACTTTCGCTCCCGTTACGGCACAGACCACGAAACTGCCGGGCGAGATCACCCGGTATTCGCCATCGAGATATTGCAGAGCCGCGGGCCGCCCGCCGATATCGCGCTCAAACTGGTTCATGTGCTGATCTTAATCACCGAACAAAGCCTTACAAGTCCAGATCGCCCTGGGTTTTATTGCGAAAGAAACCAATTTTTCGCGATTTCGGCGCGGCGCTGTCGCGCGCCGCTCTGACCTCGCCATCGGCAAAAGTCAGCGTCAACCGCTCGCCCTCTTCAACCGCTGCTGCACGCCGCCGCAATGCGCCATCTCGGCCCCGCACCAATACGAAGCCGCGCGACAGAACCGAACGATAGCTGAGGCTTTCCAGCACGCGCGAACAGCTTTCCAGACTCGCGCCCGCACGATGGATGCGATGACCAAATGCGCGCTGTATCCGCTCCATATAATCGCTGATGCATTCCTGGCCGCGTTCGATTTCGGCGGCGATGATGCGGGGGCGAAGCATCGTGGAGGCGCGGGAAAACCGTCCCCGGTGACGCTGTAAATTGACGAACAGCGCCTGGCGCAAACGTCCCGCACAGGCGTCAAAGCGCTGTCGCGGCAATGCAAACAGCGAATCGAGCCGCGGCAGGGAACGCGCCAGTCCAGCCAACTGCCGTTGGCGCTGATCCATTGCTCGTGAAATCGCGCGGAATTGCCGTTGGTGCAGGCTCATCACTTGTTCGGCGCAATCGCGCAGCACCGGCACAGCCATTTCGGCTGCCGCGCTCGGGGTTGGCGCGCGCTTGTCGGCGGCATAATCAATCAGTGTGGTATCGGTCTCGTGCCCGACCGCGGAAATCAGCGGAATTCCCGATTCGGCGGCGGCGCGAACCACGATTTCTTCGCTGAACGGAAGCAGGTCCTCGAATGATCCTCCGCCACGCGCGACGATCAACACATCGGGTCGCGGCAAACCGCTGTGTGGAAACGCATTGAAGCCGCGAATCGCCACGGCGACATCATTCGCCGCCCGTTCACCCTGAACATTGACCGGCCATAGCAGCACCCGCCTCGGGCAGCGATCGGTCAGCCGATGCATGATATCGCGGATCACCGCGCCGGTCGGCGAACTGATCACACCGATCACATCCGGCAAAAACGGGACTTTCTTTTTGCGCGTGGCGTCGAACAGGCCTTCTCCCGCCAGCTTCTTCTTGCGCGCGTCCAGCATCGCCATCAGCGCGCCCAGCCCGGCAAGCTCCATTTCCTCGACGATGATCTGGTATTTGGATTGCGCCGGAAAGGTCGTGATTCGCCCGCTGCAAACCACTTCCAGACCCTGTTCCGGCTTCACTTTGATGCGCGGGAATGTTCCCTTCCAGATGATCGAGGCGAGGACCGCCCGGTCGTCCTTGAGATCGAAATAGCAATGGCCGCTGGAATGACGCGAAACGCGGGAGATTTCGCCTCGCACCCGCACCCAGGAAAAACCCTCCTCGACCGCCCGCTTCAGTTGGTTCGAAAGCTCGCTGACCGTAAACTCGCGCAAATTGCC
>JAGWSK010000264.1 GCA_028869355.1 Alphaproteobacteria bacterium
AACGCCGCCGCCACCGCCTGCCATCGAAGTGCCGGTTGCGTCCGTGGTGGAAAAAACCGTCCCGGTATTCCTGACTTATGCCGGCTCGACCGATGCGCTCCGCACCGTGACCCTGCAGGCTCTCGTGACCGGATATTTGCTCAAACGTCTGGTAACCGACGGTTCCGATGTGATGCAGGGCCAACTGCTCTATCAGATCGATCCCGGCCCTTATCAGGCGGTTCTCGACCAGGCAAAAGCGCAGGAGCAGAAGGACGCGGCGGCGCTGGAATATGCCAAAGCGAGCCGCACGCGCAACGAAGCCATGGCGAAGAACGGCGACGTCTCGCTCGACACGCTGCAGCAATCCACCAGCAGCGAGCAGCAATATGTCGCTGCGGTCGCCGCCGACAAGGCCGCGATCGAGACAGCACAGCTCAATCTCAATCACACGCAGATCCATGCACCCTTTGCCGGCCGGGTCGGAATTTCCATTCTCAATGAAGGCGCGCTGATCAACACCGCGGGCAGCCAGATCAACACCCTGGTCCAGCTCGATCCGATCTACGCCACCTTCAATCCGCCCGATGCCGACTTGCCGCAGATCCAGCGCTACCAGTCGAAATCGCCGATCCCCGTGGAAATCGACGTCGGTTCGGGCGCCGATGTCGCGCATTACAATGGCAAGCTCGCGCTTTTCGACAACAATGTCGGCCGCGGCACCGGCACGATTACCGCACGCGCCCTGATCGACAATCCGCATCACACGCTGCTGCCCGGACAATTCATCCGTGTGCGTCTGCATGTCACCGATGTGCCGGGCACCCTGTTGGTGCCGCAAGTGGCTGTCGGATCGAGCCAACTCGGCAAATATGTTTATGTCGTGGGACGTGACAATAAGGTCGAACAGCGCTTCGTGACATTGGGCGATGATTACGACCCGCTGGTGGTCGTCACTCGCGGCGTGGCCAAAGGCGAATCGGTCGTGGTCGGAAATCTGCTGAAGATCGGACCCGGAGCACTGGTCAAACCGGTGCCGGCGCAACTGCAATCGACCGCCAGCGTGCGATGAGACTCCGCGGGGGGCAAATGATTGTGCCGGCTGTGGCGCTATTCGCCGCAGGCTGTACGCTGGGTCCCGATTTCACGCCGCCGCAGCCGCCCATGAATGCGGGGTATTCCGCGCAACCGCTGCCGCAAACGACCCAATCCGCCAATATCGCCGGCGGCGAACCGCAGCATCTGGTCGATGGAATGGATATTCCGGGGCTGTGGTGGGTCCTGTTCCGGTCACCGGCGCTCGATGCGCTGATCAAACGGGCTTTGGCCGGCAATCCGACGGTGGAAGTGGCGCAGGCGAATCTGAAGCAGGCGCGCGAACTGGCGCTTGCGGGCAGAGGCGCGCTGTATCCGTCGGTCGGCATCGGCTTGAATGAGCAGGGACAGCAATTTTCCGGCGCTTCGTTCGGGCAGCCGGGCCTGAGCGCAATCTTCGCGATCACCACGGCGTCCGTCAACGTGTCCTATGTACCCGACATCTGGGGCGGCATTCACCGGCAGATCGAATCGCTGAATGCGCAGACCGAATTTCAACGCTTCGAACTGGAGGCGACCTATCTGACGTTGACGTCGAACATTGTCGCGGCAGCAGTGCAGGAAGCGTCGCTGCGGGCGCAGATTGCGGCAACCCAGGACATCATTTCGGTGGAGTCGCAGGAGCTGGAGGGTTTGCAGCGGCAATTCGCCGTGGGCGCCATTGCCAATACCTCGCTGCTGGCACAGACCGCGACGCTGGCGCAGGTGCAGGCGCAGCTTCCGCCCCTGGAGAAGCAGCTGGCGCAGACCCGCAACCAGTTGACTGCGCTGCTCGGCCAATTGCCGAACCAGGAACCAGCCGAGACATTCGATCTCGATTCGCTGCATTTGCCCGATGCGCTGCCGGTGAGCCTGCCATCGAAGGTGGTCGAACAGCGGCCGGACATCCGCGCCGCCGAAGCGCAATTGCATGAGGCGAGCGCCAATATCGGTGTCGCGGTGGCGAACGAATTTCCGCAAATCAACCTGACCGGCTCGCTGGGGGTGGAATCGGCCGGCGTACCGTTTGCCGCCAACAGCGAGATCTGGAGTGTGACCGCGGGTCTGACGCAGCCGATTTTCCAGGGCGGAAAATTGCAGCATCAGGAGCGCGCCGCGGAGGCGGCGTTCGATGCCGCGGCGGCGCAGTATCGCAATGTCGTCGTCACCGCATTCCAGAATGTCGCCGATGTGCTGCGCGCGCTCGAATCCGATGCTTCATCGGTCAACGCACAGGCGATAGCCGACAAGGCCGCCGCCGACAGTCTCGAAGCGGCACGCCGGCAGTTCATGATCGGCGCCACGACGTATATCTCGCTGCTGAATGCCGAGCAGGTCTACCAACAGACGCACATCGCGCTGGTGCAGGCGCTGGCCACGCGCTACGCCGACACCGCGGCGCTGTTCCAGGCGCTGGGTGGCGGCTGGTGGAATCGCGAAGACGCCGGTGAAGTCGCCGACTCGGGGAAGAAATAAGCAAGTTGCCTCCTCCGCAGGGCTGACGACGCAGTTCACGTTGGACAGCCACCGTGCCAGCCGATCCGCGCCATCGAGCACATCAGAAGCATCCATTGTAGCTTCCCCTTGAAAAAGGGATTTGTGTATATACATTAAATGGCGCTGGTCTGGGACGAAGCCAAACGGCAATGGACACTTCGGCACCGCGGCCTCGATTTTGCCGACGCGGAACTGGTGTTTGCGGGCCGAATCATGACTTTGCCCGACGCGAGGAAAGAGTATGGCGAACTGAGGTTCATCACTGCGGGCTGGCTTCGCAACCGATTTGTGATCCTTGTCTGGACACCCAGAGGTTCCGATCAGCGCATTATCAGCATGAGGCACGGACATGAGGACGAAGAAGAATACTACGACGGACAAATCGATTGATCCCGACGAGGCTCCCCATCTGGATCGAGAGTGGTTTGAACGTGCTGAAATCTGGCATGGCAACAAGCTGATCCGTCCGGGCCGGCCGAAATCGGTGGCGCGCAAAGAGGCGGTGAGTCTTCGGCTTGATCCCGAAGTGCTCGACTATTTCCGGAACCAGGGACCCGGTTGGCAATCGCGGATCAATGCGGCGCTGCGCAAAGCAGCAGGATTGAGAAGGTAGTTTATCGCGGGAGCGGTTTGCCGGTGGTTTCGGGCAGATAGAACGGTGCAAAAATTCCGATGACGTAAATGCTGCCGACGATGAGCGCAGCATGCGTGATGCCGCCGAATTTCGCCACCAGCGTTCCGGCTAGAATCGGAAAAATCCAGGCGATCAGGCGTGCGCCATTGAAGATCACGCTCGCCGCCGTCGAACGTACGCTGGCGGTAAATAACTCCACCGGATAAATCGCCATCCAGGAGAATCCATAACCGAGCGTCACGACGCCGTTGAGGAAGGCGATCAACGTGAAGATGTAAAGTCCACCGCTCCACAGATAGGTCGCCGCGTTGACCGCGAGAGCCGCCGGAAACAGCAATATGAGGTAAAGCCGCCGCCCGAGCCAATCGGCGACGAATCCCGACGACACATAGGCGAGCACTCCGCCAAGCGCATAGATCAGCGCGACGCGTGGTCCCCACACGCCTGCCGGTTCGCCCTGCGCCGCGGCGAGTTGTTCGGCATAAACAGGTGTCCAGGTCGAAACCGCCCACCAGCCGGTGGTGCAAGCAAGCGACATGACGAAATTCAGCCAGACGCGGCGCCGTGCTTCGGGCAGCCGAAACAGTACTGCGAGCGTGAACGGGCGGCTGCCATTCGCCTGTGGAACGCGGTCTTGCTCGGTAGCTCCCCAGCGCTTTTCACGCAGTGCCGTCATCCATTGATCTGATTCATCGAGCGCGCGCATCAGATAAGCGACACAAAAGGCCGGAAGCGCACCGGCGGCGAACATCAGCCGCCAGGTTTGCGGCCCCAGCGGCTCAAACCTGCTGAGAATGAACCAAACCAGCGCGGCGAGAAAAATTCCGGCGCCGAAGCCCGACTGCAGAAAACCAAGTCCTTTGGGACGCGCACGATCAGGCCAGGACTCCGCAACCAGGGCGATGCCGGTGCTCCATTCCGCGCCGATGGCAAGGCCGGTCACAAAGCGCATGAGCGACAGCATCATCACACTGTTGCTGAACGCGGTAAGCCCTGTCAGACAGGCATAACTCAGTACTGAAATCATCAGCATGCGCTTGCGGCCGAAGTAATCCGCAAGAATCCCGCCGCCCAGCCCGCCGATCCCCCAGCCAAGCAGTGTGGTGCCGATGGCTATTCCGCCGAAGATCGGCGCGTCGATTAGGCGATCCGCCGGAAGCAGCGTGTGCAATGCCGCAGGCAGCGCGACAACCAGCGCAAAGGCTTCGTAGCCGTCGAAAATCCACCCGAGATAGCTGCCCCAGAGAATGCGCCAATGCCGGCGGGTCAGGCCCGCGCTCCAGGACGAGGCGCGTGTGTCCAATGCAACGCTGGCGTCGCTGCTCATTGGCCGGTCCGGCGCCGGCGCGTGGCGAGCTTGTCGCCGGTTTCGGCGTAGCGTCCCTGCACTGCGAGTTCGGCTTCGGCGGCGTTTTCCTCGCTCCACTCGGACAGTGGGTAGCCGTGCCATGGCGATTTGAGATCGAGCGCGGGCAGCGACAGCGCATTCCAGCGTTCCACGGCGGCCTGCATGAAATCGCGGCGCGGCAGCGACACCGGCAGATAAGAGTGTTCGCGGCAGGCATTGATCAGCATTGCCGAAGCGCCGCGGCCTTCCGGATACGCGTTCTCGCTTTCGTCTGAGGACGGAGCAATCGAAGGGTCAAGCCGCGCGAGTTTGCCGCGAATGATCTCAACATCGCGGTGCGGCTGCATGGAATAGGATAATGCCCACAGCACGGCGTCCATGGAATTCGGCTCCACATCGGAATCGACCGCGATAAAGATCTTTCCGAGCGAGGCATCGAACGCTGCCGCCGAACGCAGCGCCTGCCACGGCTGCCCGGGCGCCGGATGGTCGAGCTGAATGACGAAAACCATGTTGCAGCTCGCCGCTTCGTAACACGCGACTTTTGTCACCGAAGGAATGTTGCACGCGTTCTTCAGATGATGGAGATAGATCGCGTCGAACGCTGCTTTGCGGATAACCGTGCTTTCGGATGGGGGGAATTCGCTGATGATCGCCTGGCAAACGGGATTTTCGCGCGATGTGATCACGGAAATCTCGAACAGCTTTTCCATCTTGCGCGGTCCAAGATAGCCACTGGCTTCGCCGAAGGGCGCTTCCGGTTCGAGGACATCGGTGCGGATCGTGCCCTCGACGACGATTTCCGCGGCGGCCGGGACCAGTGCATCGAACGTCCCGGCGGGCGTGACGTCGATGGCATCCGCGTTGAGCGCACCCGCCAGTCCATATTCATCGACGCCATAGGGGACTTTGCTGGCGGCAGCGAGCAGCAGCGCCGGAGGGCCACCGATGAACAACGCGGCCTCAAGCGGTCGGCCGAGGCGGCGCGCCTTCTCCCAATGGATCGCGAGATGCTGAGTCGGTACATCCGTGGCGCAACCGATGCGATCCGGCGCTTTGATCATTCCGCGGTAGAGCCCGAGATTGTACGCGCCGGTTTCAGGGTCCCGCGTGACCCAGACGCCTGCGGTGATGAACGGGGCGGGATCGAAGCCGGGTGTGGAGATGACGTGGGGAAATGAGTCGATGCCATCGCCGAGCTGTGGCGCGCGGCGGATGATGCGCTTCACCGGCGCACTGTCC
>JAGWSK010000265.1 GCA_028869355.1 Alphaproteobacteria bacterium
GCGCACTGATTGATCAGTACGAGAATCAGGCACGCGATTGCCTGGCTCTGGCCGGCAAAGCCACCAGCACACTGAAGCGGGAAAGACTGCTCTCGCTTGCAAGGGCCGTTTTTGAGTTGGCCAATGCCCTCAAGGGCCGCAATTCGAATGCTGACGCTGCACCTGGCTGTGTTCAGTTTCGGCTGGCCGATGTTGATCGGCTGGGTCCGCAAGACGGGTTATGACCTGTCGCTGCTGCGCGCCTTCCGCCATATCCGCCCGCCGGAGAAGCGTGAAAGGAGAAGCGAGGAACGAGAAGCGAGGAGCGAGAAGCGAGCAACGAGAAACGCGAAGAGCAGCGACAGGTCATAACCCGTTTTGCGGACCCCGCCGATCAACATCGGCCAGCCGAAACTGAACCCAGCCAGGTGCAGCGTCAGCACTCGAGTTGCGGCCCTTGAGGGCATTGGCCAACTCAAAAACGGCCCTTGCAAGCGAGAGCAGTCTTTCCCGCTTCAGTGTGCTGGTGGCTTTGCCGGCCAGAGCCAGGCAATCGCGTGCTTGATTCTCGTACTGATCAATCAGTGCACGCAGCTCATGATCGCGACGACGTTCTGGTCTATTGCTCATCGAAGTATGTTCTATGCTGATAGGAGACAGTGCGCCGCAACGTTCAGTTATGAGCAATGCCAAATAGTCCGCCAAACACGACCATGAGGGCGCCCGACACGATCGCGACGCCATAGGGAACATTCTGGCCGAAATTCGCCCGGCCACGCATATTCAGCATGACCAGCGCGCGCGTGGGGTGCGAAAGGATCATGACCAGTGCCAGAATTCCGCCGGCCATCGCTGTCGTCAACGATAATTCCACGAGCTTGCCCAGACCGGCAAACAGCGCCACCGCGGTGAACAGTTTTGAGTCCCCGGGGCCCAATAATCCAAATGCGCAAAACGGAACGGTCGCCAGCAACGCAATAGCCGCCGCGGCCAGTGACAACAGGACCGAGACGTCCTGTCCAACGAAAACCCACGGGACATAAAGGGCGATGACCGCGGCCACGGTCCAATTGGGAATGATGCGTTGCTTTATGTCGGTTACGCAGGCGACCGCGAGAACGGACGCCAACAGACCGGCAACAATCCAGCGCGCTGCCTCAACGAGTGGCATTGGCCTGC
This sequence comes from Alphaproteobacteria bacterium, assembly GCA_028869355.1. Lineage (GTDB taxonomy): Bacteria > Pseudomonadota > Alphaproteobacteria > Micropepsales > Micropepsaceae > CAIYRG01. Next base: position 1,159 of record JAGWSK010000265.1, read on the forward strand.
CCGCCGGTGTTGCTTTCGTGCGATTTCATTCCCTCAGCCATCTCGAGGTTTTCAGAGGCACGCGCGTAGTATTCGCCTTTGGCTTTCATGGCGTCATTCAGCAGATCTTTGGCCTGGGCATAGTCGCCCCGCAGGATGGCGGCAAATCCGGCATTGTTGAGAAGCGCAGCTTTGTTGCCTGGTGTCGCGCCTTCCAGGGCGCGGCTATAATCACCCTTCATCGCAACGGCGAGGCGCAGATTTGTTCTTGCAGCAGCAAGGGCAGGCTTTTTCTGCAATGCGGATATGAAATCCCCGATGGCTTCATCCAGACGATTTTGCAGCAGGCGCGAATAACCACGGTTGTTCAGCACGGCAGGTGCTTCCTGCGATTCGCTCAGGGCCCGGCCATAAGCTGATTCAGCATCGGACCAATCGCGGCGACGGTCGTATTCGGCGCCCAGCGCATTCCAGGCCCGCCATGCCCCCGGATCCCCGGCAACTGCTTTTTCAAGCGCTTGTACCGCTTCGTTTGAGCGGTCGAGCAGAGACAGCGCGATGCCTTCTCCCTGGAACGCCCGCGCCGACAGCGACGGATTTGCTTCGATGGTCTTGAAACTTGCCAGCGCGTCATTCAATCGTCCGCGGGCCAGACTTAGCTCGCCGGTGAGAAGAACAAGCCGGGAATCGTCACTGCCCGCGATCACCGCCTGATCGATAAGACCGGTGGCATCGAAATATCGCTGTTCGTCAATCGCTTTTTGGATTTCCGAGATTTTGTCGTCCGATAGCGGCTTGCCCGATACCGTCACGGCTGTCGTGGCGCCAGACGCGGTGGAGATCGCGGCAAGCATGGCTATTGCGACGGCACCAATGGTTTTTTTCAATTCTGTCCCCTTGAGTCCGGTCAGCCCTGCTTCACAGGCGCTGATTCGTGTTTTGCATCCGGTGCGCTGAGAAAATCGCGCCCAAGAGTGAGCCGCAATCCACACTGACTTTCGCATCTCAATAGCTGTGACGGGAACGGCAGCGTCCGCGCCAGACCACGCGCCACAATTGCATTCCGTTCCGCAAAGCGGATGGTCGTATCAGGTTGACTTGCACCGTCACTCATTGCCGACCTCGGCGCGGTCCAGCCCTTCGACGCCAAATTTCGCCGCACCGGCTCGGTTGCACCGGGCTGGCCGGACGCGTTGACTATCATCAAGGGACCGCCGGTCAGAAGCGGTCTTCCCGGCGACGCAGCGCCACCCGACGGAGTTAATTCTGTAGCAATCCGGTTGACCGTTTCCGGCGCCGCGACGTTCGTCTCAGGACTGTCGTTCACAACGGAATCTGTCGGACGTGGCAGCGACGCGGCGGCAGGTGCGCAGGCAGAAGCCGGTGTTCGGCAATTGCCGGCCGGTTTCGGGTCGCTCAAGATAACGGATTCGACGGGTACTATCGTTCGAGGGATCGTGACGCCTGGTTCAGTGGGCGGAAGCGGTACCACGGGGTTCTCAGGTTGAGCGATCGAAACAGAACCTGATGCAGGTGCTGCAGCCGCAGTCATAAGCGGCAGAGTTGGCAGTGTGGCCACAGCTTCCGATCCGGGCAGGGGAAGCTCGGCCTTGCCCTGGAGACGCGCCGAATAGGCCAGATTGGCGGCTACGATCGCCGACCCGGGATCGAGTTTTTTCGCCTCCGCATAATACCGCGCGCTGAGATCGAATCGCCCGAGCTTGTCATAGATGACGCCAAAGGCGTTCAGTACACGAACGTCCGCACTCAGCTTTTGTCGCGCAGCCTGCAAATAGTCCAGTGCCAAACCATAATCCCGTTTGACGATTGCGCGAGCGGCGGCCTGGTAAAGTGCGTCGTCAGGCGCCAGGACCGGTCCGGGCGGTGATTGGATCGCCCTCACATTCAGCGGCGGGTCAAACAACCCGCAACCGGAAATACCTGACAGCAGGATTGAAAGTAGCACCCAGCGGGTCGCGGATCCGGTCTTCATGGATGCCCCGCAGCCCGCATCGCCGGAATGAGAACCCGCACGACATCGATTATTGCCGGCAGCGTCAGTGCAACGACGATCACTGGCAGAATACATGTGATAAGCGGCACCGTCATCAATACCGGAATGCGCAGCGCCCGCTCCTCGGCTTTCAGCATTCGCGCTTCGCGAACTTCCTTTGCGTACACCCTCAGGCTTTGCGCGATGCTCGTGCCGATCGATACAGTCTGGATCAACAGCGCGACAAACGACTTGATTGCGGGAACGTCGCAATGGTCCGCCATTGCCCGCAGTGCTTCGCTTTGACTTTGTCCGGCGCGGAATCGCTCGGATACGCGTTCGAGTTCTCCTGTTATCATGGGGTAGGACGGTTTCATCTCGTGTGCGACGCGAACGAATGCTGCCGTTAAACCGAGCCCGGCTTCAATGCAGACCACCATCAAATCCAGTGCATCTGGAAATTCCCGTGCCAGCTGTGCGCGGCGCGATTCCACCCTGCGGTCGATATATGCGCGGGGCAGCAGAAGTCCGATCGCGCAAAAAAACAGCGCCCCGAAGATCGAAACAGCGTCGCCTGTTGGCCGGCCAAGAAGACGCTCGCCGATAAGGAATACGAAAGGCAGCCCGATCGCGACAGAAAAGCGGCTGATGACATACCACACCGGCGCCGCCGGATGTTCAAAACCCGCGAGCACGAGACTACGTGCGAGTTTACGGTGCTCTTTCGGCTCGGCAATCGAAGATGACGACTGAACCCAGCGCAAAAACCGGCTGTTCAGGACCGGCGTTTTCAGGAAGAGTGCGCGAGACGCAACTGCGGCCACGATTTCTCCGCCGAGGCGCCGCCGCAGTATTGCGGAATGCGAAACGCGATCGGAAACCGCTACTGTCAGCACAACCGCAAACAGAAACGTCAGAACCTGGACGACCACATTCAAACCGGCAACGACAGTCATCTGGCTTCCCATCAATATTTGAAATGCGTGATACGGTAAATCATGGCGCGGCCGATCATGTAGAGGATGCAAACCCCGGTCACGATCGGCCAGAACACGGGGTCAGAAAATTTTGCCGTGTAATAATCGGGTTGGGAAATTGCGAAAAATACCACCAGCAGGACCGGCAGCGCGCTCAAGATCATCGCCGATGCGCGTCCCTCGCTGGAAAGCGCGTGGACACGCTTGATCAGGCTCAGGCGGCCACGAATGACGCTTGCGAGGCCCTCCAGTATCTCCGCCAAATTGCCGCCGGTCTGCGATTGGATGCCAATGCTTACCGCCAGAAAATGAGCGTCCGGCGAACCGGTGCGATGCGCGAAATTGGTCA
>JAGWSK010000266.1 GCA_028869355.1 Alphaproteobacteria bacterium
AACTTCCGCACGATCATGGTGACCGACGGCAACGCGGCGATGAGCGACGAATTGCACAATGCGTCGCTGATCGCCTTCTATGTCCGGTTTGGCGATATCATGTCGACGGATCAGCTCATCGGCGTTCTCAACCGCAATCGCCGGAGCGCACCCGCCGCCGCAGAGTAGCGCCCAAGGTGTTCCCCTTCCCCCCTTGTGGGGGAAGGTGGGCGCAGCTCCGCGGAGCGGAGCGAATGGCGCCCGGAAGGGGGGTAAACCACCACCGTGAAAATCGATCGCATCTATACCCGTGGCGGCGACTCCGGCGCGACATCGCTCGGCGACGGCACAAGAGTGGCCAAACATTCGCTGCGGGTGCGCGCCATGGGTAGCGTCGATGAAGCCAATGCCGCCATCGGAGTCGCACTGGCGCATGCCGGCAGACCGGAGATTGCGCCGGTTCTGCTCCGCATACAGAATGACTTGTTCGATCTCGGAGCCGATCTCTGCGTGCCCGAATCCGGCGACCCGAAACACTCGCGGCTCAGGATCGCCGCCGCCCAGACGGAAGCGCTGGAGCGCGAAATCGACCGCATCAATGACGGGTTGAGTGCACTGACCAGCTTCGTTCTGCCCGGCGGATCCATTGCATCGGCCCATCTGCATCTCGCCCGTACGATCACCCGCCGGGCCGAAGCAGAAGTCGCCGCGCTCGCCGCGGCCGAATCGCTCAATCCGGAACTGCTCAAATATCTCAATCGGCTGTCCGACCTGCTGTTCGTGCTCGCGCGTCAGGCCAACGACAATGGCGCCGCCGATGTGCTGTGGCAGCCCGGCCTCAACCGCTGAATTTTGTTCCCCCACTTGCGTGGGAAGCGGCCGTGGTTGGTGTTCACAGATGCGTTGTTGGCGAGTGATCCAAAACCGGGCGATAATAGGTCGTTGGTACAACCGCGAATCAAGCGCCAGGCCCCTTACATCGGGCAGCCAAACACGCTGGAGAGAAACTGTTGCGCATTCCCATTCACCGCGAGGGTTGGCGGTTCATCGCTCTGGCTGCAATCATCAACGCCGCGCTGTTGTGGCTTTATCTGCCCACCGGACTGGTCTGTCTGCCGTTCAGCATCTGGTGCGTGGCGTTCTTCCGCGACCCCGAGCGGGTGACGCCGCAGGGCAGGGGACTGCTGGTCAGCCCGGCCGACGGCAAGCTGCTGCCGATTATTTCGGCCGTCCCGCCGCCCGAACTCGGCATGGGTAACACACCGCGGCTGCGGCTCAGCATTTTCATGAACGTGTTCAACGTTCATGTGAACAGGGTACCGGTTGACGGCCGCGTGATTGCATTGAATTACAAAGAAGGCCGTTTTTTTAACGCTTCCTTCGATAAGGCGAGCGTACATAACGAGCGAATGGCCATCCGAATCGAGCCCGAAGAAAGTCAGGACGGCGGCGGGCTCGCCGTGATACAAATCGCCGGATTGGTCGCGCGGCGCATCAAGTGCGACCTTGCCAGGGGGCAAAAAGTGCGGCGGGGCGAACGTTTCGGAATCATCCGTTTCGGCAGCCGGTTGGATGTATATCTGCCGCCGGGTTCAGCCGTGATGGCGGTGGAGGGGGGGCGCGTGAAAGCCGGAGAATCAGTGCTCGCGATGCTCCCACAACAGGACGAATTGCGTGTCCCGCGCGATCGAGAGGTCGCAGTGGGATTTTGACTATACGCTTTTAGTAGCAGGATTGTGCGACAGATGCGTGACGATCGAATCACTCCAAGACAATGGGCCTCGGCACGGCTCGAGCGGCTGGAGGACCGGCTGGAGGACCTCTCGATTTCCCGGATCATCCCGAGCGCTCTGACGCTGCTGGGACTCTGTGCCGGCGCGACTTCGATCCGCTTTGCACTTACCGGCGACTGGCGGCTGGCCGTAGCCGCGATCTTCTGCGCCATGCTGTTCGACATGATGGATGGGCGTGCGGCGCGCCTGCTCGGCGCCGACAGCCGCTTCGGCGTGCAGCTCGATTCGCTGGCCGACCTGGTCAGCTTCGGCGTTGCGCCCGCAGTGCTGGTCTATACCTGGTCGTTGTCGCAGATGGGCGGCGCCGGCTGGATTGCGGCGTTGATCTTCTGCGCCTGCAGCGCGCTCAGGCTGGCACGTTTCAACATCGAGGCCTCGCGCGACGAAGGCGCCTCGCAATCCCACCCGTATTTCACCGGCCTTCCGACGCCCGCTGCCGCCTGCCTCATGCTGCTGCCGTTGCTGCTGAATTTCGAGTTCGCCGCGGATTTCGTCCGTATGCCGGCGATCTCGCTCAGCCTCGTCGGCATCACGTCGGTGCTGATGGTGAGCCGCGTTCCCACGCCGTCGCTGAAATACGTCAAGCTCGACCAGCACGCGAAACTGGCCGCATGGATTCTTGGCCTGGCCCTGATTCCGGCCATGGTCTTCGTGCCGTGGACGACGCTGCTGTTCGGACTTGCCGTCTATCTCGGCGCCATTCCGTTCGGTATCCACGCCGCCAACGAAGAAGAAGCCGAAGAACAGCTGACAAAATAGCTGAGCTATTTTGCCATCCCCGGCGAGGCGCGAAGCGCCGAGGGAAGGGGACCCATCCGCCTTCGCTGCTCCGCAGCTTCGGCGGACAGAGTTTCTCCGCGACTCCTTGTCTCCGCGTGAGTCTTTTTGATTCCACAGGTGCGACTATAACCGCGCTGGATGGGGCAAGCGTCCGCTCGACTATCCGCTCTTCGCGCTCCTGAACCAGCTTGTAACAAACAACATTGACAGCCCTGCCGCTGTGAACATTGCACCGGCGATGAAAGTCGCTGGCGGTCCCATTTGCTCCCACAACAGGCCGGCGACCAGGCTGGCCAGCAGCAGCGCAAAGCCGCTGGCGAAATTGAAAACGCCAAACGCCGTTGCCCTCAGATGGGACGGAGCTTCGTCGGCGACGAGCGCCGAGAGCAGGCCCTGAGTCATGCCCATGTGCAGGCCCCAGAGCGCGACGCCCGCCAGGACAACAGGAACATCCGGCGCGGCTGCGAGAACGATGTCGGCGGCGATCAGGGTTGCGAATCCCAGCGCCAGCATCCGGTGGCGATCAATGCGGTCCGACAGCCTACCCAGGGGATAAGCGCTGAACGAATAGACGATATTCATGACGACAAGCACGAGTGGAGCGAGCGCGAGCGACAGCCCGGCGTTTTGTGCCCGCAGTATGAGGAAGGCCTCGCTGAACCGCGCCAGCGTCAGCACCACGCCAAGGCCAACGACCAGCCAATAATTCGTCCCGATGCCGTTCAGATCGCTGAGCTTGATGGCGGCTCGTCTGATCGAACCTCGAGCTACGGGTTCGCGCACGCCCAGCATGAGTATGAGCACGGAAATGCCGCCGGGGATAACGGCGAGCCAGAAAATCAGGCGAAAATTCTCGTGCAGCGCCGTCATCAGCGCGATCGCGATCAGCGGTCCGGTAAACGAACCTGCCGAGTCGAGCGCCTGGCGCAGACCGTATGCCGCGCCGCGCTGTCCCGTCCGCACCAGGTCGCCGATCATGGCATCGCGTGGTGCTCCGCGAATGCCTTTCCCAATGCGATCCGAAAACCGTGCGGCCAGAACGACCGGTGCGGTCGGCGCAATGGCAAACAGCGGTTTGGAAAGGGCACCGAGACCGTAGCCAATGATGGCGAGAACTTTTCG
>JAGWSK010000267.1 GCA_028869355.1 Alphaproteobacteria bacterium
CCCTGCAGCCAATAACAACCATGATCATAGACGACGATCTTGGGCCGGTCCGTGGTGCCCGAAGTGCACACCATGCCGGCAATGTCTTCCGGCGCATTGTCATCGCCAGTGGGCTCAGCCGGATTCGGCAGTGAGCGGAAATAAATTCCACGATCCGTCACGGCCGGCTGCCAGCGTCCGAAGCGGACAACCGGCGCAACTCCGTCCTGAAAAATCCGCTCATCCAGCTCGTCGTGGATGAGAAGCAATTTGGGTTCGACCAGATTGGCAATGAAAGAGAGATGGACTTCGTTCAGCTCCACGGTGATCGGGCACACCGTTGCTCCGATGCGCCATATGCCGAGCCAGAGCAGCAGTTTCTCCAGCACTTCATTGGCGAGCAACACCACCGCGTCGCCGCGGCGCACGCCGCGCCGGCCCAGATCATTTGCGATTGCACCGGTGACCAGATCGAGCTGATCGAATGTGATGCTGGTCTTCTGATCGATATCGGTGATGGCAGTCCGCTGCGGATCGCGGCCACGAAACAATGCCAGCGATTCGGCGACGCTGCGGAACGGAATCGCAAGTTTGTGGCCGCCAAACGGATCCACCATTTAAATTAATATCCCGTGCGGGCCAGCCATTCGGTCCAACCCCTCATCCGGCCGCGCACATTGGCGATCTGGTCTTTGCTGAAGAAGTCTTCCAACTTGACTTTCGCGACCGGATATTGCGGGCGCATGAAATCGTTTTCGAAGCCATATGGCACCGTGGCATCGATGCCCATGCCGCCTTCATAGCGCGTATTCAGCGCGGTCCATTCCTTCTCGCCCGCCGTCATGCGTTCGGCCGGCATGAAAGTCTGCCCGCGCCCGCCGGGCGTCGGGTTCAGGATATCGGTTCGCGGATTGACCCGCGTTGTGATCGCCCACATCACGTCATCCATGCTGTAGATGTTGGTGTCTTCGCTGACCGCGATCACCACGCGCATGCCCTGCGATGTCGCCAGCAGCGCGGTCATGAAATTGCGCTGCCAGCCCTCTTCCAGCCGGTTGCGCTTCTTCACCTGAATGATCGCGCCGCCCCAATCGGTCATGCAGTAAGGGATGTTCACGTCCTGAATGATGCCCGGCTGCATGCGATTGCAGAGTTCGAACATCGCCGCTTCGCGAATCGACGTGTCGATATTGTGCTCATCGAGCGTGTGCGCGCCGAGCGCGTAAATGACCGGCTTCGATGCCGGGTCGCGCATCGTCACCGCAGTGACATGGAATGTCGGCGCCTTGTAGGATTTGCCCATATAGCCCGCCCATTCCGGATGGAAATGGTGGCGCCCCTGCACCTGGTCGGCTTCGGCTTCGGCGGTTTCAAACCGCGTGTCGCGTGGATCGACATAGCCCTCGAGCACAATCTCGGAATCGGCAATTGCCATGGCATCCACGGTGCGCGCCTTCACCAGACGCACCGGAAAACCCTGCACCGCGCCGGCAACGCCCAATTCGTCGCAGCCATAGGGCAAAATGACGTAGTCGAAGGCGCCGCCTGCCAGCAGTGTGCACGCCGGCGGCACGCCAAAGCAGAAGGTCAGCGGCACACGCTCGCGCTTGCGGTGCGCTTCGCCCAACACCTGCCACATATGCGAGCCGGGCGAGACCTGGAACGTCCCGATATTGCCCCAGCGGAAATTCATCCGGTTGTAACCGACATCGGTGCCGTCACCGAAGGCTTTGCCGGTGAGACAGCGAATGCCGGAGCCAATGGTCAGCTCGGTTTCAAGGTCGGTGTGGCGGATCGGAACCAGATATTCATTGACGCTGGCCGGCGCCTCAATGACGACTTCCTGACAGGGCGCATCGGCTTGCGCGATTTCCTGCGGCGTTACGGGGCGGTTCAGCGCAGCCGCCAGCCGCAACGTCCGGTCCCTGTCCGACTCCCAGCCGAACATCCGGTTCATCACCTCGATATTGCCGAAGAGATTGGTCAGCAACCGGTGATTTGGCTTGCCCCTCACATTGGAAAACAAAGCCGGGCAGCCGCCATCCATCAGCTTCTGCAAGCCCGTCAGTTCGAGATCGGGGTTGATCTCGCGCTCGCTCTCGATCAGGTCGCCGCGCTGTTTCAGCCAGGCCAGCGTGCTGCGCAGATCAGAGAGATGCGATTCCGGTGCGGGCGCCCGCGGATGTTCCGTTTTCGCCAACCGCACAACGCGTCGCTCCATTTCGGGTGCTCCCGGACCTCTCGAAAAACCATTTGCCGAATTCGGCTTAGCGGCTGGCTACCATACCGGAAATTCCAGTGAAAGCGTCTCCTCGCCATGCTAGGGAAAACTCATCTGAATTGGAGTTGCGAATGACGCTCAAACGAGAACCAGCCGCATTTGGCGATTTGCGGGGCTGGATCGCGGCCCTGAAATCCGCGGGCGAGATCAGGGAAATCACCGCCGAAGTCGACTGGAATATCGAACTCGGCACCATCATGCGGCTGGCCCAAGGCGCAGGCGATGGACCGGCGCTGCTGTTCAGCAATATCAAGGATTACAACCGCCGCGACAGCCGCTGCCGCAAACTGTTCGGGTGCGGATTATCCAGTTACAGCCGCGTGTCGATGATGATGGGAATGCCGGCCAACACCCATCCGCGCGAGCTCGTGAAGCTGGGCCGGACCGTGCTGAATGAACGCCTGCCGCCGAAAATTGTCCCGACCGGCCCGGTGAAACAGAACATCATCACCGGCACGGACATCGACATTGAGCAGTTCCCGGTGCCGTTCTGGAATCGTGTCGATGGCGGCCGCTACATCCTGACCTATGCCGGGATCGTGACAAGGGATCCGGTGACCGGCATTCCGAATGTCGGGATTTACCGCGGGATGGTCGCGGGACCGGACGTGATCCCGATTCTGATGTGGCGCGCCCAACATATCGGCCAGCATGTCACGGCATGGCAGCAGCAGGGCGCAAAGGAAATGCCGATCGCCTGTGTGATCGGCTGGGAAGAGGCGCTTGGATTCTGCGCCGGGCAGCCGGTGCCCAAAGGCATCAGCGAATATGACGTGATGGGCGCAATCCGCGGCCAGCCGGTCGAATTGGTCAAATGCGAAACTTCCGATCTGATGGTTCCGGCGACTGCGGAAATCGTCATTGAAGGCATGCTCGGTCTCGAACCGTCCAGCTATGTCATGGAAGGTCCGTTCGCCGAGTTCACCGGCTATGTCGCCGGCGATCGCGCGCCGAAGCCCGCGATCCGGGTCACCTGCATCACGCATCGCGATGATCCGATCATGCGCGGCTGCATCGAAGGCTCGCTTCCCGGCAGCTATTCGGAAAACGCGATCTGCAGCTCGATCATGCGTTCGGCAACCGCGTGGAATGTGCTCGACCGCGCCGGCGTTCCCGGCATCACCGGCGTGTGGTGCCCTCCAGTTCAGGCCGGGATCAACGTCGTCGTCCAGATGCAGCAAAGCTATCGCGGCCAGGCCAAGCAGGCCGCGAACGCGTTGTGGGGAAGTTCGGCCGGTCATGTCCGCTACAAGCATGTGACCGTCGTGGATGACGATATCGATATTCACGATTACGCGGCGGTGGACTGGGCCATCGCGCATCGCGTCAATGCCGGGGAAAACGACATCGTCATCATGCCGGCAACCTTCGGCATGGGGCTCGATCCTTCCACCCGCCGGCGCGACCGCAATGCGATCCTGTTCGGCACCGGCAAATGGAACCGTGTCCTGATCGATGCGACAATGAATCTGGATTATGATCCGGATCCCGATCTCGGCGGCGCGCGATTCCCGCCGACCGTCTGGCCGGTGGATGCCGATCGCAACGCGGTTCTCAAGCGCTGGAGCGAACTCGGTCTCTCCCCGCCCAAACGGAGCTAACGTCCGTGGGTGAGACGGCCCCCCTCCGTCGCCCATTCGGGCGACACCTCCCCCGCAGGCGGGGGAGGAAAAGGCCGTGTGCGATCGAATGTTTTCCTCCCCCGTTTACGGGGGAGGGGAACCGCGAAGCGGTGGAGGGGGGATCGCGGTGACTCTCCTCGGCCGACCGATAAAACGCAAAGAAGATTTTGCGCTGCTGACCGGAAGAGGCCGCTTCACCGACGACGTTCCGGTCGCCGCGGGAACGCTTTCCGCGCATGTCATCCGCTCGCCGCACGCGCATGGACTCATCAGAAAAGTCGACAAATCGCGTGCGCTCGCAGTTCCGGGCGTCCACTGCGTTATCGATGGCGCCGATGTCCGGCGCATTTCCGATCCGTTTCTGCTGGCTGTGAAGGAGCCGGTGACGCAATGGGCCCTCGCCTCGGATCGCGTGCGTTACTTCGGCGAACCTGTCGCGGTGGTCCTCGCGTCCGACCGCTATCGCGCGGAAGATGCGGCGGCTCTGGTGGACATCGAATACGAACCTCTGCCTGCCGTCATCGACCCGTTGCAGGCGCTGGATGCAAACGCGCCGCGGCTGCATGACGGGCTGTCCGGCAACGAGATCGGGCCGCGCAATTTCGTCTATGGCGATCCCGGCCGGGCATTCGCGCAGGCCGGGATGATCGTCAAACTCACCACCTCCTATCCACGCAATTCGTTTACGCCGCTGGAATGTTTTGTCGTGACCGCGGAATATCGCCCCGGCGACGGCAGCTATGACGTGCTGTCGAATTTCCAGGGTCCATTCAGCGCGCACCCGGTGATGGCGCGGTCCTTACGCATTCCGGGCAACAAACTGCGCCTGCGCACGCCGGCCGACAGCGGCGGCAGTTTCGGGATCAAGCTGTCGGTCTTCCCCTATATCGTGCTGATGGCGCTGGCCTCGCGCATCGCCGGAAAGCCGGTGAAATGGGTCGAGGACCGCCTCGAACATCTCACCGCGGCAAGTTCCGGACCGAACCGCATCACCATTGCCGAAGCCGCCGTGAATCGCGATGGACGCGTTCTCGCGCTCCGCCTTGAGCAGATCGAGGATTACGGTGCCTATCTGCGTGCGCCGATGCCGGGGCCGCTCTATCGCATGCACGGCGCCAGCACCGGCGCTTACGACATTCCCAATCTTGCCATCACCAATCGCATCGTGCTGACCAATAAGGCGCCGGCCGCGCTGATCCGCGGCTTCGGCGGACCGCAGCTCTACCTTGCGCTGGAACGGCTGATGCAGCGCATTGCCGAAGAACTGCATCTCGATCCGCTGGATGTCATCCGGCGCAATCTGATTCCGCCCAAAGCCTTTCCCTATCGCGCGGCGGCGGGGGCGCTCTACGATTCCGGCGATTACCGGCGCGCCGTGGACGTGGCGATCGCCGATGGCCGGTTGGACGAATTACAGCAACGGCGTGATGCGGCGCGTGCGGCCGGCCGCCGCTATGGCATCGGATACGCGGCCGTGGTCGAACCCGGCATGTCCAATATGGGCTATCTTTCGACACTGTTGACGCCGGCGGCGCGCGAACGGGCAGGCCCGAAGAACGGGGCCGTTTCCATGGCCACCGTCAACGTCGATCCGCTCGGCGCAGTGTCCGTCACCGCGGATGTGCCGGTGCAGGGACAGGGCCACGAAACCGCGATTTCACAGGTCGTCGCCGAACAACTCGGCCTGAACCCGGACGATATTTCGGTGCATCTCGAGATCGATACGGCAAAGGATCAGTGGTCGATTGCCAGCGGCAATTATTCCTGCCGGTTCACGCCGGGCGCGGCCGTTGCCGTGCATCTCGCGGCCAGGCGAGTCCGCGACAAGCTGGCCCGCATCGCGGCGAAGCAGCTCAATGTCCTCGCCGACGACATCGAATTCGCCGATGGCGAAGTGCGCAGCCGCAGCAATCCCGACAACGCGCTGTCTTTCGGCCGTGCCGCCGGAACCGCGCATTGGTCGCCCGGCATGCTGCCCGATGGCATGGATGCGGGTTTGCGCGAAACCGCTGTGTGGAATCCGCCCGAACTTGAACCGCCGGATGATTCCGACCGGATCAACACTTCACTCACCTACGGTTTCATCTTCGATATGTGCGGCGTGGAGATTGATCCCGTGATCGGCGCCGTGCATGTCGATCGTTATTATTCCATGCATGATGCGGGCAAGCTGCTCAATCCGATGCTGGCCGAAGGCCAGATCCGGGGCGCGTTCGCCCAGGGCCTTGCCGCCGCGCTCTATGAAGAGTTCATCTACGATCAGAATGGGATATTCCAGTCCGCCAATTTCGCCGATTATCTCGTGCCGACGGCCTGCGAAATTCCGCCGATGACGACCATGCATATGGAGACACCCTCGCCTTTCACGCCGCTCGGCGCCAAGGGACTGGCCGAAGGAAACTGCATGAGCGTGCCGGCCTGCATCGCCAATGCGATTGCCGATGCACTCGGCAGCGAAGACATTCGCCTTCCGGCGACGCCGCCGAGAATTCTTGAATCCATCAGCCGAAATCCACCAGGGAAGGAACCCGGATGACCACGCAGAAATATCGCGAACTCGTCACCATAAACGGCAAGAATGTCGTGCTGCTGCATGACGAACCGCCGGTCAACAATGCCGGCGTCGCCGAAAATGCCGATCTGTTCCGGATGCTGAATATTTTCGACAAGAAATTTCAGCCGAGCAATTACAACAAGGCCGACGGTTCACCCTTGCGCATCTATGACGCGAAAACCGTGAAGGTCGATCTGTCCAAGCGCAGCAAGGAAGACATGGGTTTCTGGCACCGCAACATCGACTTTCACGAGATCATCATCTGCGTGAAAGGTGCGCTGCGCTGGGAAACCGAGATGGGTGTGCGCACCATGCATGAAGGCGACATGATGTTCATTCCCAAGGGCATCGGCCATCGTTCGATGCTGTGCGAAGAATCGGCCGCCGAAAATGTGCTGGTCGAACTCAAGATCGCCGATGAATGCAACTATGTCGGCGGATAAAATATTGTTGTCATCCCCGGCCGAGCGCGAAGCGCGAGGGGAAGGGGACCCATCCGCGCCGCGTCTGCGGCGCGAAGAAATCTTTCGGCGCCCCCGCGCGCTTTGCGCGCGAGACTTTTTGATACCGCCAGTGCGGTTGCGCCGCACTGGTCGGGGCGCGCGCCTGATGGATTCCCTTCCCTCGGATCGCTTTGCGATCCTCGCCGGGAATGACACCGAGAACTGAATGCCTGACTCCACACCCGCCCAACTCGATCTGCTGCTGCACGATATCGGCTGGCTGATCACCGTCGATAAACAGCGCCGCATCATCCGTGACGCTTCGATCGGTGTGAAAAGCGGCCGCATCGCGTTCGTCGGCAAGACGGCCACCGCCGCAGCACAGGCAAAAGCGACGATCGACTGCGCCGGCATGGTGGCGACGCCCGGATTCATCGACGCGCATCTCCATTCCTCATTCCATCTGTCGCGCGGCCTCGCCGACGAAGCCAATGCGCAAACCTTCCTGTTCGACCGCATGTACCCTTACGAAGCGGCGCTGGAAGCCGATGATGTGCGGGTGTCGGCGCAGTTCGCGGCGTCCGAACTGCTGCGGCACGGCGTCACCTGTTTCATCGATCCCGGCAATTATCACCCCGAAGCTTCCGTGGACGGCGCGCTCTCCACCGGAATCCGGATGCTGGTGTCGCGCTCATCCTTCGACCTGACCAAATCCGTGCTCGGCATTCTGCCCGAGCGCATGATCGAGAACACCGAGGTTGCGCTCGCTGGCGCCGAAGAAGTTCTCGCGCGTTACGGCAACACCGGCAACCCGCGGCTTGCGGCGACCGCGTCATTCCGCGGCCTGAACAATGCATCAGACAAGCTGATCCTGGGGCTGAAGGAACTCGCGACAAAGTACAAAACCCTGCTTCAGACCCATGCCTGTTTCAGCTATTCGACGCATGATTCCAGCGTGTCGCGCTTTGGCATGGGCGAAATCACCCGCCTGGAAAAGCTCGGCGTCATCGACGAAAACATGCTGATCGTGCATTCCGGCTGGCTCGAGCCGGAAGAAGTGGCGATTTTCGCGCACCGCAAGCCGTCGCTGGTCTGCGCCCCGAGCTCCAGCCTGCACAATGGCTATGGCAATTTCGTCATGGGCAAGCTGCCGGAACTGATGGCGCTCGGCGTGAATGTCGCGCTCGCCTCCGACCATGCCAGCTCGGGGGTTGTGGACATCGTTCAGGAAATGCGGCTGGCCTGCTGCGGCTACAAGGAAGTGCGCGCCAATCCGCGGGTCATGCCGCCCGAACATGCAATTGAAATGGCCACCATCAATGGCGCAAAGCCGACGCCCTGGGCTGATCGCATCGGCAGCATCGAAACCGGCAGGGATGCCGACATCGTGCTGTTCGATACCGATCGCCCGGAATGGCAGCCGCTGATCAATCCCGTCGCCAATCTGGTTTATGCCGCGACCGGCGATTCCGTCCGGCATGTTTTCGTCGCCGGCGAACAGGTGGTGAAGGATGGCCGCTGCACGCGTATTGACGAACGCGAGCTGCATCGGCAGATACCGCGCACCGTCGCACGCTTTTCGCAGCACCTGCGCATGAACGACATCGTCCAACTCCGCTGGCCGGTCACATGACACGCTTCAAAAAAACAGTGTCATTCCCGGCGAGGCGCGAAGCGCCGAGGGAAGGGAACCCATCCGCGCCGCGTCTGCGGCGCGAAGAAATCTCTTGGCGCGCAGACGCGCGCCTGATGGGTCCCCTTACCTCACCGCAGCTTCGCCGCGGTTCGCCGGGGATGACACAGTTTGTTAGGCCGGAAGGGGGGCGCGCGGCATGACCAGCGCCCCCGCCGGCCTGTTCCAGGCCACCATGACCGATGGCGCGAAAATCCTGATCCGCCGCGGCGGCAATCCCGACGGCGTGCGGCTGTTCCTCAGCCACGGCAACGGCTTTGCGATCGACGGCTACCGGGTGTTCTGGGAACCGCTGCTGCAACAGTTCGACGTCATCCTGTTCGACATGCGCAATCACGGCCGCAACGAACCGGCCGGCGGCGATGGTCACAATTACCTGCAATTCGCCAAAGACATCGGCTCGGTCTTCCATGCCGTGGACCGCCGCCTCGGACACCGGCCGAGCGTCGGCATTTTTCACTCCATGTCCGGCCGTTCGGCGATGAAACACGCGGTGCGAATGGAATGGGTGTGGGATGCGCTGGTGTTGTTCGATCCGCCGGATGTGCCGCCGCCGGACCACGAACAATATGAGTCCATGCGGACATTCGAACTGCGCCTGATGGTATGGGCCCTCGACCGCCAGGACAGTTTCACATCGCCCACCGACCTGCGCCAAAGTTTCGACGCCAATCGCGCGCAATCGCGCTGGCAGCCACAGGCGCGCGCCGACATGGCCGACGCGATCCTCCGTCCCAGTGGTGACGGAGGCTATGTCCTGAGCTGCCGCCGGGAGCTGGAAGCCTCGATCTATCTTGCGGCGCTGACTCTCGATCTGTGGCCGCGCGCGTCCGAATTTGGCGGCCCCGTGAAACTGATCGGCGCCGATCCGCAGCTTAACTACGCTCCGGCCACAGCGGCGGCGAACCGTGCGCTCGCGGCAGACGGCGGCTATGAATTTGAATTTGTGCCCGGCACCGGCCATCTGCTGCAAATCGAACGGCCGGACGCCTGCCGGGAAGCAGTGCTCTCCTTTCTGCGCAAACACTCGCTCGCATGAGCAACACCAAATCCGTTCTGCTGCTGCGCCCGCAGGATTTGACCGATGTGATCACGATCGGCGAGGCCATCGATCTGGTCGAGCAGGGTTATCGCGAGGCATTCGGATTCCCCATCATCAATGCGCCGCGCCGCCGCGTGCATTCGCGCGATAATGTGCGCGTGTCGAATTTTCCCGGCGGAGTGGACGGACTGAACGTCATCGGCTCGCTCACCCGTGCCGAAAGCGTCAGCAACGATCCCGAACATCAGGTCTATCCGTACCGGGAACATCCGGTGTACCTGCTGTGGGATTCGAAAACCGCGCAGCTTGAGGCCATCCTGATCGGCGAAATCACCGAGAAACGCGTGGGCCCATCCAGCCTGATGGCGCTCCGCACCGCGGCGACCAGCGGCGTCGGCTTCCGCCATCTGGTACGCAAAACTGCGCGCGTTGCCGGGGTGTACGGCGCCGGTGGGCAGGCCCTGCACAAAGTGCTGGCGCTGCACAACGAACGCAACATCGAAAAGTATCAGGTGTTCAGCCGCGATCCCGTCAATCGCGCGGGCTTCTGCCGGCGCATGGCGGAACTGGTCGATGCCGAATTCGTGCCGCTCGATGATCCGCGCGACGTGCCGCGCGGCGCGGACGTCGTGATCTGCGCCACCAACTCAAACGTGCCGGTGTTCGACGGTGACTGGCTCGAACCCGGTCAGCATGTTGTCACGGTGGTGGGATCGAACAGCGCGCTGGTGAAGGGCGGTTGGGTCAAATCCGGGCGGCGCGAGAACGACGACCGCACCGCACAGCGCGCCGATTTCATCATCACCAATTGGCGCGAATCCATCGAACAGGATCAGCAGGCGGGACTGATGGAATCATTGCAGCGGGGGCTGATCACCTGGGACAAGATCCACGAACTGGGCGAACTGGTGAGCGGCGCGTTTCCCGGCCGCACATCAGATGATCAGATCACGTTGCACGCCAACAACAACGGCACCGCGGCCGCCGATCTCGCCATCGCCAAACGCGTTTACGAACGCTGCAAGTCG
>JAGWSK010000268.1 GCA_028869355.1 Alphaproteobacteria bacterium
GCAAATAGCCCGGGATGAGCGCGAGCGTATTGATCTTCCCGATTTCTTCCCCCTGATCGACCACCGGGCATGTCTTGCCCTGGCGGCTCACGGCCAAGTGGCTGAGGACATAATCCGCCGCCTGTTTGGTCGTGAGCACCGGCATTCCCGGTGGCGCGAGATTTGTCACTTCGCGTGCCGGAACCGAATAAAGTACGCGGACATTTCCGTCGGCCACATTCCAGGTGGCATAAGCGGTGCTGCGTGTTTCGGCCAACGCGGGATCCACAGCGACAATGAGGAAGCAGACCAGGGCCCAAAGCAGCTTCATACGCGGATCAGTCGCTTTGGCCGGGCGCCAGAAGGATTTGCGCATTGGCGCGCAGGAATTTCAGATTGTCCTGCTCGGCCTTGTGCTGCGCCGCCATGACATAATCGGAATAGACGCTCTGGCGCTTCGATGCGTAATCGGCAGGCTGAGGCGGGATGCGCTGCTCCATGATGATGACATGAATGCCGTCGCTGGTGCGCACCGGATCGGAAATCTCACCATCGGTCAGTTTCGAAGCGACGTCGAATAATGCCTCGCCGATATGCAGCTTTACGGCGAAATCGAATTCATCATCGCCAGATGTATGTCCCGAATTGACAAAACCAAAATGCTCCATCACGGCGTCAAGCGGCGTGCCGGCACGCAGTTGATACACCGCTTCGGCCGCATCCACCTGGGCCTGATCGAATGTCTGATCGACATCCTGGTAACTGCCGACATGCAGGACGATGTCGTGAAACCGCATTTGCCCGTCGCCGAGATAGTGGGCGTGGTTGGCATTGAAAAACGCGATAAGATCTTTCTCCGTCGGAGGCCGTTGCGAAAAAACGATAGAGGTGAGCGAATTCACCAATTCCGTGCGGACTTCGTCGGACTGTTCGGGAAGATCGAGGGCCATTGCCCGCTGCACCATGAGCTCTTCATCGATCATGTCGTGAAGCACCTGGCTCCTTTGTGCAGCCGTTGTCTGGCCGAAGGGCATATTCGTGATTTTTTCGGTCTGCGCGATGAAATCGTTCATCAGGATGGGCCGATGATTGACCAGCGCCACATAGCCGGCCGGCACAACAGTGACGGGACGCGCAACGGGCATGAGCAGATTCGCCAGTGCAAGAGAGAGACCCGTCGCAATGCCCAGCAGGGGCAACGCAACCGTCCGGCCCGGACGCTGCGTCAGCACGGCAAAAATCCGGTTCATGGATTTCGACTGGAAGATGTCGACTTGCGTCATGCAGCGCCTCTCAACTGAACCTAACCCGATTGCGCCGGATAGGATACTGACGCAGATGTCGATGCCGGCGCCGAATGGGAAACGGTGTGCAGATAGATCGCCAGTGCCCTGATCTTTTCCAGCGAAATCACGCCGTACCAGGCAGGACAAACATGTGACAGGCCATAATAGATGTTGTGGTAAATCGCGCTCTGATCTCCGCCGTTGTCCCACACATTCACGGTGAGATTGGGCGCACCGTAATCGGGAGAGCCCAGTCCGTCCGGGCCATGACAGTCGTAGCAATTGCCCTTGCCGAGAAAAATCTGGCGTCCGGAGAGCGCAGCCTGGGCCAGATTGGGCCGCTTGCTGAGCGCAAGAACATATTGGACCACGTCGCCGATCTCGCCCGGAGACAAAAGGCCCCGCATGCCGAAAGCGGGCATCTCGGTCACGTTCCGGGCTTTTGCCTGGTGGGATCGAATGCCGTAGAGAATCGTGCGCTCGATATCCGTCACGCTGTCGGTGTCGTAGAGCCAGACAGAGTCGGAAAGATTGGGTGCGCCGGTTTGCACATTTCCCTTCAGGTCTGTGCCGTGACACGAGGCGCATCGCGCGGCGTAAACCGGCTTCGCTTCGGCAATTGCAAGTTTGACGAGGTCCGGACGCTTGAGAACTTCGTCGGGAAGAAGAGAGAGAATCTCATTGTCGCGACGATCGGCAGACCATCGCTCCCATGCCACTGCCGCGCCACCCAGAACGACGCAGGCAGCGAAGGCGATCAACAGAGGGCGACTGAGAATATTCATCAGGCCCGAAGCTATACCATGTGTCGCGGCCGGGGCTTATAGAGCAAGGTAAATACTGCGTGCAATTCATTTGATCCGGTATGTTTTGACAGGCTATTCGCCTAAAGAAAGTCCCTCGTTTGACGAGGGATTCGGCCTCTAATATCGTACAATTACAGGATCACTGCGGCGCTCAGGCCGCCGCCGGAGGATTGATGGACAAGTCGGTCGAGGATCGGGACGGTCTGGGCCTGGGGTCGAGTCGCGCATACCGCTTCGTGACGTCGCTTGCGTGGCTGTATGGCGCGTTTACCATCGTTGTTGCGGCCGGACTGAGCCTGGCCGTGCTGCGGTATTTCGCCCCCGGCGGGATCCGCGCGCAGGCGCTGGAAGCCGTTGCCAGCGGCGAAGGCGGCCTGGTGTTGAGCACGCTCGTGATGGCGCTCACGATGCTCTTCGCCACCCAGGCAATCGCCGCATCGCGCATTGCCGATGTGGATTGGACCCCGTCGCGCCTCTCGCTTCGCCGCATTGGCCCGGGCGCGGTAGCGCGTCAAGGTCAAGCAATCATCATTGTCCTCGGCACGGCCGTAACCTGTTTTCTGTCATGGCTCATGTGGCCGGCTTTCCAATCGGCACCCGCCGCCGCGTCACCCAATATTCTCGGTGCGCTCGCCATCGCAATCGCATTCTTCTCCCTGATCGGCGAACGGATGATGGCTGAATTCCCCGCGGCGCAGCTGCCGGAGGCGCCCGGCGTTCGCCGCGTCTTGCTGGTCGCAACCATCCTTTTCGCCGCCGCTGGGGCCCTGGAAATCGGCCGCGGTGTCGGCCTTCTGTGGCTGCGCTGGATATTCCTCGCTCTGATGATCGTGCCGTGGATCGCTACGATCGAACTGTCGTTGCGCGCCCTGGGGCGTCTGTTTTTGCCGCCGCCGCTCCCGTCCGAAGCCAGAGCCGCTGTCGACAGCATTTTCGTTTCATTGATATCTGGCGGTCCGCAGGCACCGGGCGCGTTGATCCGGGAGCATTTCGGAATCGATTTCACCCGCAGTTGGGCGCTGTCTTATTTGATGTCCGCCGTGCTTCCCGCGGTTTTCGCAACCGCGCTTTTGTGCTGGGGACTTTCGGGTCTGAAGCTCATCGGAATGAGCGAGCGTGGCATTTACGAGCGATTCGGTGCCCCGGTCGCGGTGCTGGGCCCGGGGATTCATCTTCTCCTGCCGTGGCCGATCGGTATCATGCGCCCGCTCGAATTCGGTACGCTGCATGAAATCAAAGTCGCGAGCAGCGCGCCCGACACCGATGCACTCATTCCCGCCGAAGCCATTCCGCCGGCCAGCACCAATCACGTCTGGGACACAACCGTTCCGACGGAAGCCGAATATCTCGTCGCCAGCCAAAGCCAGGGCGGAGCGCAGGGCTTTCAGGCCGTTGATGCGGAAATTCATGTTGTCTACCGCATTGGTTTGACCGACGCGGACGCGATGCAGTCCGTGTACGGCTCCGAAACCGATCCGGCCACCTTGGTGAGCGAGGCATCGAGCCGGGTGGTGTCGCTCTATTTCGCTTCGCACACGCTGGAAATGGTGATGGGTGCGCAACGCGATGCTTTGGCGGAATCGTTGCGCGCTTCACTCGCGCGCGACATCGCCGCCTATCGTGCCGGCATCGAAATCGTCAGTGTCCATATCGAAAGCGTTCACCCGCCGGCAGGCGCGGCGGCGGCCTATCATCAGGTCCAGGCAGCCGAGATCAACGCCAATGCCAGCGTCTTCAACGAGACTGCGCGCGCCAGGCGCATGGCCGGCGTCGCAGACCAGGAAGCGCATGAATTGGTGACGGCTGCCCAGGCCTCCGCAGATGAGAAAACCGATGGCGCGAAGGCTGACGCGTATCAATTCAATGCCGACCGCAAGGCCTATGCCGAAGGACAGAATTCCTTCATCATGGAGCGGACCTTCGCCGCACTGGTCGCAGCATTACGTCAGGTTCGCTTGACCATCGTCGATAACCGGCTGACCCCGGCGCAAGCCCCGATTATCGATCTGAGATCCGGAGGCGCGCCGGCATCGCCCGAGACGACTCCGGCTGCGCCGGCAACGTCTGCGACGCCAACGACACCTGCTGCGCCCGCAACTCCGGCCGCCAATTCGCCGGCGCCCCCGCCGGCCTCGTTGACGCCCGGGGTCGAGGTGCCGAATTGATTTTCGTCCACAATGCGCCAGCACGGCGCCGAGCATAGGTACTGCCCATGTCGTTCGATCAGTACGGTCCTGATACGGAAGATCACCGCCGTTTCGGTTTTGGCCTGAGGCTCGCTGTCGCCGGATTGATTCTTTTTGCGGGGATCTCGGCGGCCTGCGTCGTCATGGTGCCGGCCGGCGAAGCGGTGGTAGTCACGCGGTTCGGCAATCCGGTGCGCGTGATAACCGAGCCGGGGCTGCAGGTGAAACTGCCTGCGCCGATCGAGATGACGATCCCCATCGATCTGAGAATGCGCACGACATCGACCGGCCTTCAGGACGTCGGTACCAAGGACGGCCTGCGGGTTCTCATGCAGACTTATGTCGGCTGGCACGTTTCGAATAATCCTGACCGAATCCGTCAGTTCCTCCGCTCCGTGCGCAATGAGCCGGACGAAGCTGCGGTTCAACTGCGCAGCTATGTCAGCGCGGCATTGCACATTGCGGCGAGCAATTTCGATCTTGCAGATA
>JAGWSK010000269.1 GCA_028869355.1 Alphaproteobacteria bacterium
GCGCGGAACACGAGCGGGCAGGACAGGCGGCCGCGCGTGCGGTTGCGCAGCCGCCCGGCATGATTGATCACCTGATCGAGCGCCGGATAGATGAAGCCCATGAACTGGAATTCCGTCACCGGGCGGAATCCCTGCGCCGCAAGCCCTACAGACATCCCGGCGAGAACGGTTTCGGCCAATGGCGTGTCCAGCACACGGTCTTCGCCAAATCGTTCCTGCAGCCCTTCGGTGGCCCGGAAAACGCCGCCATTCACGCCGATATCTTCGCCGATCAGCACGACGCGCGGATCTTTTTCGAGGGCGCGCGCCATCGCCATGTTGATGGCGCCAAGCATGGAGACTTCGCTCATCGGGAGCCTCCCGTAAACTGTTTGCGCTGCCATTCGAGGGCAGGCGGGAGCGTTTCGAACAAATAATCGAACATATCGCCGGGCGATGGCGGCGGCAGTTTGAGATATTCCGCGACGGCGGATTCCACCTGTTCGCGGCAGGACGCGATCAATTGCTCTTCATCGCCTTTCGTCCACCACTGCCGATTGGCGAGATAATTGCGCAGCCGCGCCAGGGGATCGAGCTTCCACGCAGCGCTGACGAGTTCTTCCTTGCGGTAGCGTGAGGCGTCATCGGCGGTGGTGTGGTCGCCCATGCGAAAGGTGATGGCTTCGATGACGGTTGCGCCGCCGCCGCTGCGTGCGCGCCCAATCGCTTCACCGCAAACCTGCCGCGCGGCGATGATGTCGTTACCGTCGATCTGGATCCCCGGAATACCGCCTGCAATCGCCTTTTGGGCCAGAGTCTCGGCCGCAGTCTGCTTCTCGCGCGGCAGAGAAATCGCCCAGCCATTGTTGATGACAACGAAGACGACCGGCAGGCGCCAGACGCCGGCGAGATTGATCGATTCGTAAAAATCACCCTTGGAGCTTGCGCCGTCGCCGAGCGCGCAAACCGCAACACGCGGTTCTTTGCGCAGCTTGAATGCGGCAGCGACACCGGCGGCTTGCGGCGCCTGGCTGGCAATCGGCACGGCAACCGGGAAATCCTCACGCGGGACGGCAAAATCACTGCCCCTTTCGTCGCCACCCCAGAACCGCAACAGCTCGACCAATGTCACGCCACGCCAGAGCTGTGCCGGCTGCTCGCGATAGGTGGTCAGCATGACGTCGCATGCTGCCATGGCGCTGGCATAGCCAACCCCGATTGCTTCCTGGCCCGACGAGGATGGGTAGGTGCCAAGCTGGCCAGTGCGTTGCAGCGCGATTGCCTTCGCGTCGAAGATCCGCGACAGCGTCATCGCCCGGTAGAGCGTGATCATGGTGTCCGGATTGCGCGCGAATTCCGGCGGTTCACCAACCAGCTGCGCCGACGGATCGAGATATTGGCGATAGGGAATTTCGAATTCCGCCGCAATGCGCTCCTGCTCGGGAAGCTTCAACGCTTTTTCATTCAGGGGGATAGCAACCATTTTTTCTCTGCCATGAAAACGATCAAAAGCTTAAGGAAAACGCCATGCCTCAGGTTCCGGTTGCCTGTCCCGGCATTTTGGCGCGGGCAGCGCGGCCGGCAAGCGCGGCATTGACTTTTGACACCGGCGGCCGGCGGAGCTCCGCGGATATGAACCGGCCCGCTGCGGCCACGGCGTCCAGATCAACACCGGTGCGGATATGCATTCCATCCAGCATGTAAACAAGGTCTTCAGTGGCAAGATTTCCCGAAGCGCCCGGGGCATAGGGGCAACCGCCAAGCCCGGCGACGGAACTGTCCACCACGCTGATTCCGGCTTCCAAAGCGACCAGGACATTTGCCAGGGCTTGACCATAAGTGTCGTGAAAATGGACCGCGAGCCGTTTCACCGGCACGCGCGCAGACACCGCATCCAGCATGTTCCGCACACGGATTGGTGTTCCCGCGCCGATCGTGTCGCCGAGCGAGATTTCATAACAACCTATCTGGAACAGTCTGTCGGCAACCGCTGCGACGGCCGCAGGTGAAATATCACCCTCATAGGGACAGGTGAGCGCGCAGGAAATATAGCCGCGCACCTCAATCCCGGCCGATTTTGCCGCGGACATGACGGGTGCGTAGCGGTCAAAACTTTCGGCGATCGAACAGTTGATGTTCTTGCGGCAGAAGGTTTCGGATGCCGCGGTAAAGACGGCGACCTCCCGCGCGCCGGCGGCGATCGCCGCTTCGAAGCCGCGCAGGTTGGGCACCAGCACCGGATAACGCACGCCGGTCTGCCGGTGCATTTGCACCAGAACTTCGGCCGTATCCGCCATCTGCGGGACCCATTCGGGCGAAACGAAACTTCCCGCCTCGATGCATGTCAGGCCTGCTGCCGCAAGCCGCTCGATCAGTTCGATTTTGACGGCCGCAGGAACAACGGCTTTCTCGTTCTGCAATCCGTCGCGCGGGCCGACTTCGACGATTTTCACCTCGGCTGGAATCGGCATCGCATCACATCCGGAAAATGCCAAACCGCGTCGGAGGAACCTGGGTACGGGTGACAATTGCGAGGCAGCGCCCAAGACAATCGCGGGTTTCCGCCGGAGCGATGATGCCGTCGTCCGACAGCCGCGCGCCGGCATAATAGGGATGTCCCTGGGTCGCATATTGCTTGCGGATCTGCTCGGCGCGTTTGTGCTCCTGTTCGGCCACTTCGGTGTCGCTGACGCCGTTGGTCCGTTTGATCCGCGACAGCACCTGGGCTGCCTGTTCGCCGCCCATCACCGAAATCCGGGCGTTCGGCCACATGAAAAGAAAGCGCGGGCCATAGGCGCGGCCGCACATGGCGTAATTTCCTGCTCCGAAGC
>JAGWSK010000270.1 GCA_028869355.1 Alphaproteobacteria bacterium
TCGCGAGGCGCCGTCGCATGAAACCACTACTGAAATTGTCTGTGGTGCCGACCTTTGTCTTTGGCGGAGTTCTGGTTACTGCCGGGATTGCATCCGGCGAACCTGAATCCACGGGCATTCCCAATTTCGCGTCGGCGAATTTCGGCTGGCAAACCAATGTCGCGGATTGGCAAGTGCCGCCTCCCGGTCACGGCCATGGACCTATCGGCGATGACCCCGCACATCCATTCCTGAGCAATGCCGATGCCGGGCGAGCAGGCTCACAACCGACATTGCGCATCGGCAACAGCAAAGATCCCGTGCTCAAGCCATGGGCGGCGAAACTGATGGCGGATTCGAATGAGGAGGCGCTCAAGGGCATCCGCCAGGTGCCGTTTGCGGCACAGGCGCGCTGCTATCCCGGCGGCGTTCCGGGCCAGCTGCTGTTTCCGTTCGAGCCTTTCTACTTCATCCAGACGCCGAAGGAAGTGTGGATGATCTGGCAGCGCGACCACATGGTGCGGCGCGTTTTTCTGACCGACAAACATTCGGCGCGCGTGAAGCCGTCGTGGTTCGGCGAATCGATCGGTCATTATGAAAACGGCGGTACCCTGGTCGTCGATACGATTGGGCTTTCGACGAAGAACAGCTATATCGATAATTTCCGCACGCCGCACACGGAAGAGCTCCACGTCGTGGAGCGGTTCACGATCGCCCCGGATGGCAAGAACCTGACCGCAATCGCGACAGTGGACGACCCCGGGACGTTCAACGAGCCGCTGACGATGCAGCAGCGCTGGTTCAAGGTGAACGCGCCGATGGCGGAGACGGTATGCGCCGAAAATAATGACGACTTTTTCCACCAAAATCTGTTTCCGCTGCCTGAAGCGAAAACATCCGACTTCTGAACTGCGACCCCTGGAGAAACGAATGCCGGCTTCCCATGAAGTGATTTCGCCTTTCGTCAAATGCGCGATCGTTGGCGCAAGCTTTGTGGTGCTGGCATTGTCGCCGGCGTCATCAGCCCAGCGCCAGCGTGAGGCCGATCTGGTCGATCGTGCGCAACCCGCCGACCTCGATTACTCCGTGACGAAAAACGGCATCCCCAATCTGGCATCGATCCAGTTTGCCTGGCTCTCCGACGGCGCCGACTGGAAGGACCCTCCGGCGGGTACTGCGGGACATGGGCGCATCAAGAATGATCCCGATCATCCTTTCCTCGGCAATGTCGATGCGATCCGGCAGGGAAAGCAGCCGACATTGCGCATCGGGGATTATCGCGACCCGGTGCTCAAACCCTGGGCGGCCGAATTCATGAAAGCGAGCAATGACGAGGCGCTATCCGGCAAACTGGATGTTCCGTTTGCGGCGCAGGCGCGCTGCTGGCCAGGAGGCGTTCCGGGGCAGGACCTGTATCCGGCTGAGCCCGCGTACTTCATTCAGACACCGAAGGAAGTGTGGATGATCTGGCAGCGCGACCATATGGTGCGCCGCATTTATCTCAGGGACAAACACTCGCCCAATCCCGAACCGCAATCTTTTGGCGAATCCATCGGCCATTACGAAGGCAACGACACGCTCGTCGTCGATACCGTCGGCATGGTGACCAAGAACAATTACATCGACAATTTCCGCACGCCGCATTCGCCGAAAGAGCACGTGGTCGAGCGGTTCACGATTTCACCCGACGGCAAATCGCTGCGCGCGGTCGTGACGGTGGACGACCCGGATACGTTCAACGAGCCGCTGCATATGATGATGACCTGGCACAAGGTGCGGAATCCGCTGATCGAAACGGTGTGCTCCGAGAACAACAACGACGCGATTTTCTTCCATCAGAAGCTGTTTCCTATTCCGCAGGCGGCCAGGCCGGATTTCTGAGGACGCGCCGCGGCATTGCGATTTGGGGAGGAATCCAATGTCATTGATTGAGCAGGCAAGACATGCAGTTCCGGCCGCTGCGGCCCTGGCGCTGACCTGGGCCGCGAGCGCCGACGCGCAAGGCCCGGCCCATCCGGATTTTTCCGCCATGACCAGGGGATGGCTGGCCATGGGGACCGACTTCAAACCAGTGCCCGGCGGAGCGCAGCCGGTGAAAGATGATCCGGCCCATCCGCATGTCGGCAATGGCCAGGGCAAGCAGTCCAGCTTCCGGGTGGCCGATACCAACAATCCCAACCTCACCGATTCCGCCAAACAGAGTCTTCAAAAGACCAATGAGGATGTATTCCGCGGCAGGGCGGTGTTTTCACGCGAAGCACGCTGCTGGCCGACCGGAGTGCCAACCTATGATCTGAACCAGGCGCAGCCGGTTTATTTCGTGCAGACGCCGAAGGAAGTGGTGATGATCTGGCAGATGGATCATCAGGTGCGCCATATCTATCTCGATGTCCCGCATACGCAGAATCCGAATCCGCCCTGGCACGGAGAATCGGTCGGCCACTACGAGGGCGACACCCTGGTGGTCGACACCATCGGGCAGAACACGAACACCTATGTCGACAATTACCGGACGCCGCACAGCGAAAGACTGCATGTCACGGAACGTTTCCATCTGACGAATGGCGGCAAGAATCTGCGCGCCGATATCGTCGTGGACGATCCGGCCACTTACAAACAACCCCTCAAGATTTTCCAGACCTGGCGGCAGGTGAATCAGGGGCCGATGGCCGAATCATCCTGTGCCGAAAGCGGCCCGGGCTTTTTCGACTTTGATGTTGAGCCGATTCCGACCGCGGCAAAACCGGACTTTTGAGTCGCGAGGGAAGAGAAATGCTGAAACTGGCGGCGCGCGCAGGTCTCGTGTTCGGATTGTGTGCGGCACCGCTGTTTGACGCGTCCGCGCAGCAGAAGATTCCGGATTTCTCGACTGATCTGACCGTGGGCTGGCTCTCGGCGGGAACGGAATTCATCGCCATGCCTTCCGGGCCACATCCGGTGACACCCGATCCGGCGCATCCCTATGTGCGGAACGGGCGCGGCAGACAACCGACCCTGCGCGTTGCCGATCTTGACAATCCGATCCTGCAGCTCTGGGTGAAAGACGCGCTGCGCGAAGTGAATGAGCGCACACTCTCCGGCAAAGGCGATAACTTTCCGCCACAGGTGCGCTGCTGGCCACTGGGCGTTCCGGGTTTCCTGCTCTATCCGGCACAACCCGTTTATATCGTGCAGACTCCGAAGGAAGTGGTGATGACATGGCAGTCGGACCACATGGTCCGGCATGTTCTGCTGAACGGCAAACACACACCCAATCCGAAACCAAGCTGGTTCGGGGAATCGATCGGTCATTACGAAAATGACGACACCCTGGTGGTGGACACGATCGGACTGAATACGCGGACCTTTGTCGACAATTACCGCACGCCGCACACCGACAAACTCCATGTGGTCGAACGCTTCAGACTGACCAACGCGGAAACCCGAATCGAGGTGACGGTGACGGTCGAAGACCCGGGAGCGTTCACAACGCCATGGACAGCACGTCAGACCTATCGCCGGATTGAGATTGGACCAATGCAGGAATCGACCTGTATCGAAGGCAACTTCAACTATTTCAATTTTGATCTCGACCAACTGCCAACCGCAGCGACCGCGGATTTCTGAGGCTGGTTGATCAGTCGCCGGCATCCGCCGGCCGTTCCACCGCAATCAAACCTGCTCTAAAGTGACGTCAAATCACTGGAGACATGATCTGCATGGGGTCGCGCAAGTCTTGCGGAGTGGCGTTGGGGTGTTGTGCATTGGCGATCGCGGCCGGCGCCGCAGCAGCGGACCGGCCCGAGACCGGCCAAATTCCCGACTTTTCATCGTTTCAGGACGGCTGGCTCGCGATCAATTCTGATTTCACGCCGGTGCCCGGCCCCGGACCGAAGCCGGTCACCTTCGACGCGAAATACCCATTCCGGCGCAATGATGAACCCGGACCTGCGACCTATCGCGTGGCTGATCTAAGCAATCCAAACCTGATGCCGTGGGCGAAAGCCGAACTGAAAAAATACAATGAACTGGTGTTCGCCGGTCAGCTTGGCACGACACCGCGTTGGAGTTGCCTGCCCGGCGGCGTGCCCGGATTTTCCCTGTTTGTGATCGAGCCGGTTTATATTGTTCAATCGCCCAAAGAGGTGCTGCTGATCTATTCCGGCAATCGCGAAGTCCGCCATGTTTACCTCAATGTGCCGCACAACCCCAATCCCAAGCCGTCATGGTACGGAGAGTCGGTGGGCCATTATGAAGGCGACACGCTGGTCGTAGATACGATCGGGTTGTCGCCGAAGGCCGTGATCGATAATTACCACACGCCGCATACGGACAAGCTGCATGTCATCGAGCGCTATCATATGACCAATGGCGGAAAGCAGCTTGAGGCCGACCTTTTGGTGGATGATCCCGGCACCTTCTATCAGCCGTGGCAGGCGATGCAGCATTACACCAGGGTGCATAACCGGCCGATGCTGGAAGAGAACTGTTCGGAAAACAATGACAACACCTTCAATCTGCCAGGCTGGGTGGGCGCGCCGAGTGCGAACAAGCCGGACTTCTGAGGGTCATCATGCGCAACACGCCGGTCTCGGTTTCATTATGTGCGGTAGCAGCGCTGCTGACACTGACAGGCGCGGGACAGGGCTGATTTCTGAACGTCAGCGGCGAAAGGCAATTCACATGACAGGTTTCTTCGCTTCGCATTGCAAGCGCATCGTTCTGGTTACAGCCGCGCTCTGCATTGCGGGTGCGGCGCCGGTCATCGCGCAGAACACGCCTTCCATTCCCGATTTTCAGTCTGGAAATGCCGGCTGGGTGGTCGCGAACCGCGATGGATTGGCTCAGCCACCATCCGGCTTCGGCCCGACGCATGCAGACCCGGCCCATCCATATATTCCGAACGCGACATTCCGGATTGCGGATGTGACAAGTCCGAATCTGAAGCCGTGGGCCGCCGAGGCGATGAGAAAGTCGAACGAGGAGGTCCTGGCGGGCAAATTCCCCTTTACCGCGCGTTCCAGCTGCATGCCGGCGGGCGTGCCGGGTTTCTCGTTATTCGTCGTCGAGCCGGTATTCTTCGTGCAATCGCCCAAAGAAATCCTGATCATCTATTCCGGCGACCAGCAGGTGCGGCGAGTGTGGATGAACGTGCCGCACAGCGCGAATCCAAAGCCATCCTGGTACGGAGAATCGGTCGGGCATTATGAAGGCGACACGCTCGTGGTCGATACGATCGGCCTCAATGCCCGCACCTTTCTGGACAATTACCGGACGCCGCACACAGAGAAGCTGCATGTGATCGAACGGTATCGGCTGATCAACGAAGGGCGGGCACTGGAAAATGTGATTTGGGTGGAGGACCCGGACACATTCAATCAGCCGTGGTCGGCGATCCAGCGCTACCGCAAGGTGCAACAGGGGCCAATGGACGAACAGGTGTGCGCCGAAAACACAACGGACACAGGCTTGTTCGGCAACCCTGTCCCGCAGGTGAAACAGCCGGACTTCTGACCAATTCAGGGCGCGATTTCTTCGAGGCGGCGATTGCGGGTTTCGATGGCCTGCGATGCCGCCAGCGCGCCGATAAGCGCGATTGCGGCAAACATCACGAACACCGATCCAATGCCGTGCGCGAACACCATCACGCCGACCACAGCCGGGCCCGCCGCCGAGGCGGCGCGCAGCCAACTGGTTGCCGCCGCCGTTCCGATCGCACGCATCCGGGTGGGATAAATTTCCGGCGTGTACAGATAAAGTACCGTATTGATCGTGCTCATCACGCCATAGCCGAGCGTCACTCCGGCAATCACACGCGTCACCTGGCCGGTGCCGGTCAGACCGAGCACAGCCAGCGGAATGGCGCCGAGCACAAAGCAGGCGGTCATCCACGCCCTGCGCCCGATGCGATCGATCACAAACACGCAGAGCAACAAAACCAGCACCTGCATCGCATTGGTCAGCAGCGCCGCATTCAGCGAAGTTTTCAGCGGCAGGTGATAAATCGTGTTGTACAGCGTCGGCATCCAGTTGTTCAGGCCGTTGGTCACGCCATAGGCAGTGGCCCAGATCACCCACACAATCAGTGTGCGCGCGCGATACACCGGGGAAAACAGCTCGCTCCAGCGGCTACGTCCGGCATGCGAAACTTCGGCAGGCTGCGGGGCGACGGGATTGCGCTCCGGCGTGCTGGCTTCCAGTTCCCGGATGATCGCTTCGGCTTCGGCGAACCGCCCGCGCCGGATCAGCCAACGCGGCGATTCCGGCAATTGCGAGACCAGCCAAGTGATGACAATCCCGGGAACCGTGCCGATGATGAACAGCACATTCCAGCCATAAAGCGGCACCAGCTGCGCACCCAGAATCGCCGCGGCGAGAAAACCGATGGGAAAGATCAGCTGATACATCATGAAAAAGCGGCCACGGCCACGCGCACGCGACAGCTCATTGATGTAAGTCGCGGCGACCGGCATCTCGCCGCCAACGCCTATGCCCTGCACCAGCCTGCACACGAACATCTGCGTGAAATTGCCGGTGAAGGCGCAGGCGAGACTGACAACGGCCATGATCAGTGTCGCGTAAGTCGCGCTTTTCACGCGGCCGAGCTTCTCACCTAGCCAGCCGAAGATCAGCGCTCCGCCAAACTGGCCGATATAGCTGGCGGCGAGCAGATAGCCGACATCGGCGGGAGTAAGGTGCCACAACCGCACCAGGACAGGGGTTGCGGATGCGAGCGCAAGCGCACTGAACGCGTCGAAGAACGTCGCGCTACCCATGATGACATACGGGCGAACATGCCAGTGCGAGAATGGAACCGATTCGATGCGCGCGATCAGTTCGGCGGCTCTGGCGGAATCCGCCGGCGCCGCTGGCTCACTTGCAACGGTTCCAGCCAGCGCCTCGAGAGTCACGCCGCGCGTTCCATCAATCCAGCGATTTCTCCGGCGATTTCGTCCGGACACTGAATCGGTGTGAGATGCCGGCCGCCGGCGATGATTTTCAGCGTCGATTGCGGAATCGCCGCGTGCAGCGCATTGGCCATTGTTACCGGCGCGGCATAGTCTTCCTCGCCGACCAGAACCGCGACCGGCATACGGAACGACGGCAGGTAGTGGCGCAGATCAGCGTCGCCCAAAAGCGCACAGGTGGCGGCGTAACATTCGAAATCATTGGCGAGAAATACCTTGATGAACCGATCGACAACGGCCGGATTAGCGGTGGTGAATTTTTCCGAGAACCATCGCGCGATCTGAAAATCGATCAATCCCTGCATACCCTTTGCTTTGGCCGCGGCGGCGCGTTCGCGAAATTGCTTTGGCGCCTCCGGCCCGTACCAGGCCGAGGTGTCGATTAAAGCCAGTGCGCGCACCCGGGATTTATGCAGGCCGGCAAAAGCCTGCGCGACGCAGCCGCCCATGGAACAGCCCGCTACCGTCGCGTCGCGCCAGTCCAGATGAATGAAAAGCTGCGCCAGATCGCGGGCAAAAAGTTCGGCCGTATAGGGCATATGCGGGCGTCCCGACCGTCCGTGCCCGCGGCAATCATAGGTGACGATTTCGGCGCGCGGCGAAAGCCGCTCGACAACGCCGTCCCAAATCGATCGGTCAAGCGCCAGGGAGTGAATGAGTGCAAGTCTTGGTGCAGCCGGGCCAGACGGGCGATGCAGCGTATAGGCAATCGTGCATCCGTCCGAAGCCGTGAAGCTGCCCTGTTCTGCCGCCATGGATCAGTAATCCTTGATGCACTCCCTGATATTGGCTTAAGATCAATGCCCTGCACGCGCAACCTTTGATGCTGCGGCCAGTTGCGTCTTGTGGCCAGAGACCGAACGTTTTACGTACGGAGCTTGTAAATTCTTCTGGAGCAAACATGCTTCGCCGGCAATTTCTCGAAGCACTGGGCGGCGCCACGGCTTTGCCCTTCTTTAGCCCGCTGCGGGCAGAGGCCGCAGAAGCCGCCAATCTGACTTACGGCTTGCCTGCAGGCGCCTATGGCGTCGGGCAGATGGGTACTCTTCCGGGCAAGCGGCCATTGATCGAATGGACGGCGCGGCCACCAAATTATGAGGCGCCGCTGTCGGCCTTCGCGACGCCGTTCACGCCGAACGATCTGTTCTTCGTGCGCTATCATCTGTCCGGGATTCCGCCGCAGATCGATCTTCAGCAATGGCGCATCGCGGTTGGCGGCGAGGGCGTGGCGACACCGTTGCAACTGAGTTTTCAGGACCTGCAGCGCGACTATGAACAGGTCGAAGTATCTGCTGTGTGCCAGTGTTCGGGTAGCCGGCGCGGATTGTCGGAGCCGCATGTTCCCGGCGTCCAATGGGGTCTTGGCGCCATGGGATGCGCCCGCTGGCGCGGTCCCAGAGTGAAGGACATCCTCGCCAAAGCCGGGATCAGGCCGGGCGCCGTCGAAGTCGTGTTCAACGGCGCGGACGGCCCGGCTCTGACAACCACGCCCGATTTCGTCAAAAGCCTGCCCATCGGCAAAGTCATGGACGAGAACACGATCGTCGCGCTGGAAATGAATGGTGCGCCCCTGCCCCACTTCAATGGTTATCCCGCGCGTCTGATCGCGCCAGGCTGGACCGGCACCTATTGGATGAAGCATCTGATCTCGATCGAACCGGTATCGAAGCCTTTCGACGGATTCTGGATGAAGGCCGCCTATCGCATTCCCACCGGAATGTTTCCGACGGTGCAGAATTTCGCGACCCAGCAAAACGAGATGACGACGCCGATCACCGAGATGGTGGTGAATTCGCTGATCACATCGCCGGCCGAAGGCGCAAGGTTCCGGGTTGGCGAGCCGGTCACCGCCGCGGGTCTCGCATGGGATGGTGGGTATGGAATCCGCTCCGTCGTGGTGTCGACCGACAATGGAGCGAGCTGGCGCGAGGCGACACTCGGCGAGGATTCGGGACGCTATGCCTTCCGCCCCTGGACCTATCGCTTCACCGCGGCGGGTCCCGGTTCGCAAACGATCCGCGCGAGAGCCACCAACCGTTTGGGCGAAACCCAGGTCGAAACACTGATTTTCAACGGCGCCGGCTACCACAACAATGTGGTCCGGCCGACCACG
Organism: Alphaproteobacteria bacterium; assembly: GCA_028869355.1. Lineage (GTDB taxonomy): Bacteria > Pseudomonadota > Alphaproteobacteria > Micropepsales > Micropepsaceae > CAIYRG01. The sequence continues at coordinate 9,040 of JAGWSK010000270.1, forward strand.
ATTGTGATTGCGTGACCGCGATGAAGAATCTCTGGAAATTCGTCCTTGTACTGGCGACCGCTGCACCGGCAGCCATAGCCGCGGAACGCGTTGTGGCACTCAAGGATGCGCCCGGCAAAGACACGGTCGAGGCGACGTGCTCGGGCTGCCATAGTCTCGACTACATTCCGCTCAACTCGCCGTTCCTGGACCAGCAAGGCTGGACGGCCGAGGTCAACAAGATGATCAACGCCTATGGTGCGCCAATTCCACAGGCGGAGGCGGCAAAGGCGATTGCATATCTCGCGGCGAATTACGGCAAGCCGTAATAACAGACTCCAGCTCGCCAAGCGCCGTTCGCCTGGCGTGACTGGTTCGGGACCAATTCAAGACATCGGCTTTTTCGACCAGTTCGTCAGAGATTCGCCAGAAGCGGTCAGCCGATTGAGCAGCATGCGCAGATTTAGTTGCCGGGCTCGTGAGGGCGCGAGCGAAGAAAGGAGAGCTGCGGTTTAACGCGTCCCTGCAGCGCCCTAACCCAGATGGATGTCCTTCTGACGCGTCTCGCTGGCGCCATCGTCAGACTTAAGCCGGCGGAATACCAGGGTCGACCCTATGGTGAAGAGGCCGAGTGCCAGGAACGCCCGGTGCAGGCCAGTGATGATAGCGCCCGGATCGGCGCGCGCGTGATCTGGGACGAAGAACACCGTCATCAGCCCTGCGATCGCGACGCCAAAGCTGATAGAGAGCTGCTGCAAGGTGCTGGCGATCGAGCTGGCGCCGCTGGCGCTGGTCTCTGGCACATCGGCGTAAACCAGAGTGTTCATGGCGGTATACTGCATGGAAGGCAGCGCGCCGTAGCCGAAAGCCTGCACCACAATGAGCCACAGCGGCGTGCCCGGCCGGATAGTGGCGAACAGCATAAGAAGTACACCAATCGCTACGGTGTTAGTGACCAGCAACCGGCGGTAGCCAATCCGCTCAAGCAGCCTTGGCATCACCGCCTTGGTGCTCATCGACGCGATCGCCTGCGGCATGATCAAGAGCCCCGATTGAACCGGTGTCAGGCCCAGCCCAACCTGGTAGAGCAACGGCAACAGGAACGGCGCGCCCCCGATTCCCAGGCGCGTGACGAAGCCGCCATTCACAGCCGCCGCGAATGTCCGGATACGGAACAGTCCCAGCTGCAGCAGAGGATCCGCTGTGCGACGCGCGTGCAGGTAGTATCCGAAAATAAGCGCGAACGAGATCGTCAGGAGGCCGAACACCTCCCCGGCGCTCAAGGCGTGTTCGCCGAAGATCTCCAGCACGTAGGAAAGCAGTGCAATGCCGGAGCCGAAAAGGATAAGGCCCAGCAGGTCCAGCGGCCTGAAGCCGGAGCCGCGATAGTCCGGGAGGTGGAGGTAAACGAGAACCAGCCCGACGATCCCGACAGGGATGTTCAGGAAGAAAATCATCCGCCAGTGGAGATATGCGACGATCAGACCACCGGCGAGCGGCCCCAGCATCGGCCCCACCATAGCCGGGATGGCCACGAAGCTCATCGCCCGGATCAACTCCGGCTTCGAGAACGTTCGCACGAGAGTGAGCCGCCCCACCGGCACCATCATCGCCCCGCCGCAGCCCTGCAGCAGGCGGCAGGCGATCATAAGATGCAAGTCGCTCATCAGACCGCACAGCAACGATCCAAGCGAGAACACGCCGATCGCCGCAGCGAACACCCGGCGCGTGCCGAACCGGTCGGCCATCCAGCCGCTGATCGGAATGAATACCGCGAGACTCAGCGTGTAGCTGGCCAGCACCGCCTTCATACTCAGCACGCTCACACCGAGCGCATTGGAGACGACCGGCACGGCTGTGTTGAGGATAGTGGTGTCGAGCGATTCCATGAAAAAGGCCACCGCCACCAACCAGGGCAGCAGGCCCTTCACCGCAAGCGGCGGCACACCAGGCGACGTTCGGGTCTCGACTGCCATTCGCATCTCCTTTTTGCGAACAGCTGCAATTTCTCCGATATCAGGGGCGCAGCTTCGCCGGAAGCGCCGCTAATTCGCCTGGCGCCAGATGACCATGCGATACAACATTGGGGGGAGCCGTCGTTTGGCGGGACTGCGAGTGAGCAACTCTTTTACCCCAAAAAAATGCCAACTCCACATGTGACAAACATGCGTCAGCAGCATTACTTGCTTATCGGTTATTCTGGCACTTCGTCATTTCTTCGCCGTCATGGGCAAGTTCATCCCAATTCGCGTGAGACGCGATGTGCGGTCAGGGTCAGCCAGTGACCAAACCGCGAATGCCTTGAATGGTCGCTAACTCGCCAATAATGGACTCTTCCGATGCCGATATTCGCCAGCCGGCTGGCTGCGCGTTTGGGCCAATCCAATTGCGTCGGAATTTGTCCTTCGGCGGTCGTCCACATGGAGCGAATTGGCGGGCGCGAATGCATGGGCATTCCGGCCGCTGTAGTCGGTATACCAGCGGGCATTTCCAAAGACTGTTGGCGTTTGGAATTTTCTGTAATTAATAGGGCGTGCTGCCGCTGGCTTAAGAGGCGGAATGGCCGAACTGCTCGACTATGCCGTGCTGTCACGGCTTCAATTCGCGATCACGACGCTGTTTCACATTCTGTGGCCGGTCCTCACGATCGGCCTATCGCTGTTCCTCGTTCTGACCGAAGCGCTGTGGCTGCGCTTCGGCAACATCGCCTGGTACCATCATTCACGCTTCTGGGGGCGGCTATTCCTCCTGAACTTCGGGGTGGGTGTCGTAACCGGCGTGCCGCTGGAATTCGAATTCGGCACCAACTGGGCGCCGTTCTCGGCGACTGCGGGTGGGTTTTTCGGCAACATCCTCGGGTTCGAGGGTGCGATGGCGTTCATGCTGGAGGCCGGATTTCTGGGCGTAATGATGTTCGGGTGGAACCGGGTGCCGCGCGCGATGCACCTTGTCTCGACCGCGCTGGTCGCGTTCGGAGCCTCGATGTCGGCGTTTTGGATACTGGTGGCCAATTCCTGGATGCAGACTCCGTCCGGTGGCCAGATGCAGAACGGGCGGTTTGTCGTCGACAGTTACTGGAACGCGATCTTCAACCCGGATATGCCGTGGGGCGTTTCGCACATGTGGGTGGCCTGCCTCGAGACGAGCCTGTTCGTGATCGGCGGTATCAGCGCCTGGCATCTGCTGCACCGACCGCGCGACGCCGATTTCTTCCGGAGATCCTTCCTGCTTGCTGCCGGCATTGCCGTGGTCGTGACGCCGTTGCAGATCTGGCTCGGCGACGGCAGTGGCAAGTTGATATTCCGCGACCAGCCTGCCAAGGGCGCTGCGATCGAGGGACATTGGGACACCAACCCGCCGGGTGAGCCGGCGGCCTTTGCCATCATCGCCTGGCCGAACAAGACGGCGCAGCGCAACGACTGGGAGCTTTCGGTTCCGGGTCTATTGTCCTGGCTTGCGACCGGTAAGCTGGATGGCCAGGTGCGTGGACTGCACGAGTTCGCGCCAGAAGACCAGCCGCCGCTGCTGCCGCTCATCTTCTATGCCTTCCGGATCATGGCCGGGATCGGCTTCGCGCTCTTTCTTCTGATGACGTGGACTCTGGGGGAGTGGCTGCGCGGGCGGCTGGACGCAGTCCACATCGTCATGCAGCGTTGGCTGCTCTGGGCCTGGGTGGCGGCGATCCCCCTCGGCTATGTCGCTGTTGACCTGGGATGGACGGTGCGGGAAGTGGGGCGGCAGCCGTGGATCATCCACGGCATTCTGCGTACGAGTGAAGGCGCATCGAGATTACCAGTCGCCAGCGTCGGGTTCACGACGCTCGGCTATTTGCTGATCGATAGCCTGTTGCTAGTGCTGTTTGTTGTCTTTGCCTGTCGGATCGCTTGCCAAGGGCCGGACCGGAGCTTGCCCGCGCCGCAACCCGGACTGCAGCGGCAGCAGGACCAGGGCCACCGACAGCAGGTGGGTCAGGCCTGAGCAAGTGTCGCGGGAATTATCCGAATGGATAACGTGCATGCGTTTCTGGTGGACATCTGGGTCGGTTTCCTCGGCCTGTTCCTGACTTTTTACGTCTTACTCGATGGTTTCGACCTTGGTATCGGGGTGATGTCGCTGTTCGTACGCGAGAGCGAGCGCCGCGGCATCATGATGGCGAGTTTGAGCGGCGTTTGGGACGCCAACGAGACATGGCTGATTGTTCTCGGTGGGGCGCTGTTCGGCGCCTTTCCAGAAGTCTACGGGATCGTCTTCCACGCCCTTTACCTGCCGGTCATCGTGATGATCTTTGGGCTGGCGTTCCGCGGGGTTGCCTTTGAGTTCCGTGAGCATGCGCGCCGTCCCCAGGTCTGGGACCGCGCCTTCGGTCTCGGCAGTCTTATTGCGGCGCTGTGCCAGGGCTTTGTGCTTGGCGGCCTGATCAGCGGCCCGGAGGTGCGCGGCGCTCAGTTCGTCGGAGGGCAGTTCGATTGGCTATCGCCATTTTCAGTGCTGGCCGCGGTCGGCGTCGTGTTCGGCTACGTTCTGCTCGGCGCCACCTACCTGATCATCAAAACCGAAGGCGAACACCAGCGGCACGCGACGCAAGTGGCCTGGTTCGCCGGCGCGGTAATGCTGATCGCGGCGGCAGCGATTTCGGTGTGGACGCCGATCCGATACCCGTTCGTCGCTGAGAAATGGTTTGGAAATGGCCTCCATCCTGGTTTTGTGGCGCCCCCCGCCGTCGCGTTGCTTTGCTCAGCAATGCTGGCGCGCTCGTTGTGGCAAGGACGCGAGCTCGCCCCGTTTTTCTGGACCGTTGGGATCTTTCTGGCGTCTCTCATCGGCCTCGCGGCAAGCCTCTACCCCTATCTGGTGCCACGAAGCATCACGGCTGTTGAGGCGGGCTCGGACAGCTTGACACTTGTGTTCATGATGCTGGGAATCGGCATGTTGATCCCGGTCATGATCGCCTACAACGCATATCAATACACAGTCTTCCGCGGCAAGGTCACCAGCTCGCGTTACGGCTGATTAACCGGCGACAGTCCGATGATATTGGCCTCGACGAAAATCCGGACCTTCGCCTCGCTTTCCGAAGGATCGCGGTACACGCGGTATGTTCCTGCGAGATCGCCATTGCAAAGCTCAACACCATTTCAAGCGCTCGTTACCGCATCGGATGACCGAAACGGGTCAATGTCGTCGGATCAGTGATGCCCGTGCGGCGTCCGCTTAGCGTTCAATAGCGACGGTTCCAGAGTACTCGGCGCATTTCGCTTCATCGCTATGGGCAGACGTACCCGCATCGACACAATCGCGATTTGACAAATATATTCCGCCTGTCACCCGGCAAGGACAACTAGCGTGCAGAATGATCGCGCCGGCGCGGACGCTTTACCGCTTCCTGGCGCGGCTCCTTGCTTGGCGACCGGCGACAGTTTTCCGCGTTGTGGCGTTTTTTCGGTTGGACGCCTTTGCCTTGCGTTTGGGTTTGGCGCGGGACTTAGCTTGTGCTTTCTTCTGATCGATAGAAAAGAAAACGGCTTCGATCTTGTTGCCGTAAGGATCGCGCACAAACGCGCCATAGTAATTTGGACTATAGTCGGGTCTTGGGCCGGGCGCGCCTTCGTCCTTTGCCCCTGCCTTCAACGCGGCGGCATGAAAAGCCTCTACCGCGCGTTGGCTCGCTGCAGTGAACCCGACATGGCTGCCGTTACCAGCGCCCGCTGCCTGCTGGTCGTGCGGCAACTGTACCCAGAATTGGGGCGCAGCTTCGCCGTAAGCCACAGCGTAAGGAAGAAACTCCATAACCCGTCGATAACCGAGAGCAGCGAGCACGGCATCATAAAATTCGCAGGCTTTCGGCACGTCGGAAACGCCGATAGACACGTGATGCAGCATGATCCATTTCTTTCCAGCATGGCTTCGGGATGGGTCTGAATGAGCATTCCCGAACGCAGCGATTGGACAATATCACGAATTCTGTGCCGCCGATCAGGGCCTCAATATCGAATGTCCGCTCTCACTGAAAGCGGCTCTTCTCAATGATCTTCTGGATGGACTGGGTTTCGCCAATTGACGGACATTCGCGATCTGAGCTGTTCTGAGCAAATGGGTCAAGGATTTTGAGTCTGATCCGGCGCAATCCTTTCCAGGCAATGGGCGGATGGAGCCTGAGCAGCTGGAGATCGAGAGGCTCCGACGTGAGGTCATCCGTCTCAAAGCCGAGCGGGACATATTAAAAAAAGCCGCGGCCTACTTCGCGAAGGAGAGCCGGTGAAGTTAACGAGGCCGGGACACGCATTATAGCTTTGAACCTAAATCGAGTTGGTGTTGGCGAGCAGGACGCCGAGCGTCACCAGAAGCGCACTGACGCCTTTCTGCACCAGATTGCGTGCCGAGAGATCCTCGCGCCCGAGACGCGGAAAGAATTCCGTCAGCACGAGCCCAAGCGCGAACACAAACAAAGTGGTCGTGGAAGAAACGGCCGAGACCAGTGCGACCGGCGCCAGCAGCGACGCGAACCGCACCGCAAGCCCGGCGCCAAGATTGATCAGTTCATTGGCGGCGTTGACGCCGATTACCGCGCCGGGGCTGCGTTTGAACAGAGCGGTGAATTCCCGGAACAGGGACGGCACGCAAAGAATTCCGGCGCCGAACACCGCCTCGCCTACAAACATCCAGAATGCGGTGTCCCAAAAACCGGTCGAGATGGCGAAATACTTAAACAGGACGGTCGAAGCGGCGAGGATCAGGGTTGAGATTGCCATCAGCAACACAAGGCGCAAATTGAACTGGCGCAGAAAGGCGCGCCCATGCACCGAAACGGCCATAACACCGGCTAGAATAAGCGCCACGCCGCCGAATTGGGACCATGACAGCAATTCGCGCAAGAAAAGCCAGGCGAGCACGAGCGTGAACACGGTTGCAAACTGGAACAGCGGCGCCACCACGGATGCTTCCTCCGATTGCATGGCGCGCAGATAGAACAGCATCGCACCCATATACATGGCGCCGGACAGCGCCACGATTGCGGAGGTGCTGAATGGCAGATTGAGCACCGATGGCTGGAATAACCAGATCAGCGGCAGCGCAATCACCCCGACGATGGCTGTGAAGACCATCAGGACCGCTGTATTGCTGTTCTTGAAGTATTTTTCGACCAGATATTTGTCGATGTGAGTCGAGGCGGCCCAGGAAATGGGTCCGAGAAAAGCGAGAGCAAGCCAGAGCATCGCGTCAATACCGTCACACGGTTGGAATTGCGCACTTTGCGGCGGGGCCGGGCAAGAGTAATTTCACCGGCAAGATCATTGGGCAGGAGGGAATGGTGAAACGGATTGATTTGGTCGCTGCGCTGGTGACGCTGGGCATCTCGGGGCCAACATTCGCGCAGACCGACAGCGACCTGAAAAATGCGGCGAAAACACCGGACCGCATCCTGACTTACGGCATGAGCTATAGCGAGCAGCGGTTCAGCTCGCTGACGCAGATCAATCCGCAGACTGTCGGCCGGCTGGTGCCGGCGTGGTCCTATAGCCTCGACAGCGACAAAGGCGAAGAATCGCAGCCGCTGGTGATGAACGGCGTAATGTTCATCACGAGCCACGACAAGACCGTGGCGTTGGACGCGGTGACCGGCAAGGAAATCTGGAAGACGCCGGTTGTCTATCCGGAAGGCACCGTGAAGGTGGTGTGTTGCGGGATCGTGAACCGCGGCGGCGCTCTTTACAATGGCAGGTTCTACCGCACGCTCCTTGACGGCCGGGTGCAGGCGCTGGATGCGAAGACCGGAAAAGAAATCTGGGTCGTGCGGGCCGGTGATACGAAAGACGGCATCGCGATGACCGGCGCGCCGCTGATCGCCAATGGCGTCGTGATCGTCGGCGTTGCGGGTTCTGAGTTCAGCATCCGCGGCTATATCGCTGGCTATGATCCGCAGACCGGTCAGCGTTTGTGGCGGCGCTACACCATTCCGCGCCCCGGCGAACCCGGCGCCGATACCTGGCCGGACAATGCGCGCAGAGCCGCGGGCGGTAGCACTTGGACCACCGGTTCGTACGACCCCGATCTCGACCTGGTGTATTGGGGCACCGGCAACCCATCGCCGTGGAATCCGCTCGACCGCAAGGGAGATAATCTGTATACAGATTCAATTCTGGCGTTGCGGCCGAAAACCGGCGAGATCGTCTGGCATTACCAGACTTCGCCGAACGACCCATTCGACCACGACAATGTCAATGCGCTCGTGCTCGCGGATATCAATGCCGGTGGACAGCCGCGCAAGGTGGTGATGCAGGCGGCGCGCAACGGCTTTTTCTATGTGCTCGACCGCGCCACCGGCAAACTGCTGGCCGCGAACAAATATGTGAAGGTCACCTGGGCCGACCGCGTCGACATGGCGACGGGCCGGCCGGTATGGTCGGAATCCACCAAACAGATTCTCGATCACGTCGCGCATATCGAGACCTGGCCATTCACCGCCGGGGGCACCAACTGGTTTCCGATGTCGTTCAGCCCGCAAACCGGGCTCGCTTATGTGAATGCCTTCAATATCGGGGAGGAATATGAGCCTTTGCCGCCCGGGCAATTGGGCGATCTCCAGCCCGGCGACCGCAGCGGCGGAAATACGGTGAAAACCAAGAATATCTATCCCGAGGGCGAACCACGCGGTTACCTGAAAGCGGTCGATCCGCTGACCGGACAGGCAAAATGGCAGACCGGGTTCAAGAGTCCGAATTACTCCGGCACTCTGGTGACGGCGGGCGGGCTGGTGTTCACCGGCGAACTGACCGGCGAATTCGTCGCGCTGGATGCCAATAGCGGCAAGATTCTGTGGCAGTTCCAGACGCCATCCGGGATCATCGGGCAACCGGTGAGTTGGGAGAAGGATGGCGAACAATATGTGACGGTGACGAGCGGAATTGGCGGCGTCTATATCCGCCAGCCCGATCCCAATTTGCAGCATGTTCCGCGCGGCGGTTCGCTATGGACGTTCAAATTGCTAAGGTAAGCTGCATCGGTCGGTACACAGCGCCATGGCTAACAACGCGTTGGTTTTTAGCATATCTCCCGCATGGGTCGATCTAATTGCATGCGGACAAAAGACGTTCGAATTGCGACGCCGGCCACCTGCTCTTAATGGCATAACACGGATGATTATTTACGAAACGACCCCGCGGAAACAGATTAGCCTGGTGTGCGATATTGCGGAGATTTTAACCGCCGAAACAACTGAGCTTTGGAGTACTGTCGGCGAACATTGCGGAATTACACGGGAGCACTTCTTCTCATATTTCGCCGGGCTCAAAGTAGCCCATGCGATTCGTCTGACCAACGTAGTGAGACTCAGACGGCCAATTTCGTTGGATACCCTTCGACAGCAGACCTCATTCGTTCCTCCGCAGTCATGGTGTCGCGCAAGCGAAGAGCTCAGGGCCATCGCAATGGAGCAAATTTGTTAGCGTTCGTTTGCGGGTCTTCAGGAAGCGGAAAAACGACTACAATCCGCAATGCTGGGATCGACGCGCTTGGCGCTGACGTCTTGCGAGCGAGCGAGATCCTAATTCGGATAGGCCGGCCAATAAACGATCTGTCGTCGGAAGACATAGACAAGAACCAAGACCTGCTCTTCGATTGGCTTGCAAATCACACTCGCGCCGAAAGCAGATATGTCATTGATGCTCATTTGATTATTCGATCAAAGACTCGCGAAGGAATACCGGTCAGCGAAGCATTGCTTCGTACCGTGCCTCTCGGGGGATTCATAATGATCCGTGATCGACCACACGCATTGCTCAAACGCACGCAATCGAAAGTTTCAGATATTTCGGTGGACGAGTTGCAATCGCTCGTAGACCAGGAGGAGCAATACGCCAAGCGCCTCGCTCAATCATTACACGTTCAGTTCAGGAATGTTCGCGCGTTCGACAGTGCTAGATTGAGGACGGTGCTGCGACGTATGTTCGCGGGGAAATATTGACTCCGGAGCATTGAACACATACTCATTGCGAGCTTCGCCGTACATGTCGCAGACCCGCATGTAGCGACTAAATCGCCACTGATTCAGAAGAGAACGAAATTCATCCAGCCGCGACTCGGGCACTGTAAAAACTGGTTGCCTCGTAGCAAGCCAAAAGAACGAGTGCTCAGCCAAGACGGAAGCCACTCTGCCCCCCCTGCACCAAGGCGCGACCCAAAGCGTACAGAACTTCCGCTCCGTGATGCAGCGCTTCACAATTGCAATGCCACCGATCCTGCCATTTTGGTTGTAAACGAGTATCCTCCGGGTTCCGAGCCGGATGCCCCTACCAACGGTGTCAAATAGCCAAGAGTCGAAACGTGGATAGTCGCTGCTGACCAGTGACAATGCGGTTCGTATTCTCCCCAGATCAGCCAGACCACCGACGCACAATGAGTGTTGCGTTCCAGTGTTCATTGGGTTCCGGCTCAAGTACCGCGAATCAGTCCAAGGCGGTGCATTATACGCCCAACTTGCCCCTTCAGTCGTCTCCGATGTGTGAAAGCAGCAAAGGAGCCCAAATACGCTACCAAACTGACCGAGATGTAAATCGCCGCTAACGCTAAAGCGAATCCCGTGAACAGCCTAAGCTGCAATAGCGCGTCAGATATGCCGCTTGCTCTGAAAGAGGCAGTAAAGAACGCCTGGGTCGAATTGCCAATCGCGCCTAAGAGAACAATGGCCGCAATGTAAAGAAGCACGTTTCCTCGTAGCTCCCGAAATGAGCACAGAGCTATAAAATCATCGACGCCAAGTTTTCCGTCGGCGATCTCCGTCGGGCCTCGCGAACATGTCGTTCGGTCGCGTGCGACCTTGCGCCAATGGTAAATAATCATGTTCTCGAAATTCACATTCCCAAACTCCCGCAAGTATCCCTTCCACAGGTTCGGTTCGAGTTTGCGCATCTTTCGAAAATCGGTGTGCGAGCGCGCCAGCTCGACGCGTACATCGCGAATTAGAAAATAATGCACCGCTTCTATTAAAACGCGATCTCTAGCGGAGTACAGCCGCTTGATTTCATCGGGGAAGTTTCGCTTTTCGTTTAGGCGAAACTCCACGATTTTGTTGCGGTAAAATGACGTAACAAACGGCCAATCGCTTGGGGTTACCTCTCGCGCAAAGAGCCATTTTAATTCACCAGCCAGCACCAAGCGGAGCCTGACATAATTCGCCACCCCACTTTTACACTTGCTGAAGAACTGGGGTGAAA
>JAGWSK010000271.1 GCA_028869355.1 Alphaproteobacteria bacterium
GCAGGCGGTCGACCAGCTTCGGTACCCAGGTGTTGAACTCCGCCGGGTTCGAGTCTTCCAGCACGAACTGGTACTGCGTGCGGCTCACCGCGGTGTCGATCGACAGGTCCTGCACCGGCTGCATGTAGATCGAGATGCCCGTGACGTCGGCGGTCTCCTGCTGCAGGCGGCGGATGATCTGGCTCGCGCTGAGCGAGCGGTCGTTGACGGGCTTGAGGTTAATCAGCATGCGCCCGCTGTTGAGCGTGATGTTGCTGCCGTCGACTCCTATAAAAGAGGAGAGGCTGACCACGTCGGGGTCTTTCAGGATCGCAGCGGCCATGGCCGCCTGGCGCCGCCCCATGTCGCCGTAGGACACCGACTGCGGCGCCTCGGTGATCGCCTGGATGACGCCGGTGTCCTGCACCGGGAAGAAGCCCTTGGGGATGAAGACGTACAGGAGCACCGTCACCACGAGTGTGCCGACCGCCACCTGCAGGGTGAGCGTCTGGTGCTCGAGCACCCAGCGCAGCGCCACGGCGTAGCGCTCGATGAGCGCCTCGAATTTCTCATTCGCCCAGCGCGCGATGCCGGACTCCTCTGCCGGGTCGTGATGGCGCAGGAGCTTCGCGCACATCATCGGCACCAGGGTGAGCGAGACCACCGCCGAGATCAGGATGGTGATCGCCAGGGTGACCGCGAATTCGCGGAACAGCCGTCCCACCACCTCCTGCATGAACAGCAGCGGAATCAGGACCGCGATCAGGGACACCGTCAGCGAAATAATGGTGAAACCAATTTCGCCTGCGCCTTTGAGCGCCGCCTGCACTGCGCTTTTGCCCATTTCGAGATGGCGCGAGATGTTCTCGATCATCACGATGGCATCGTCGACCACAAAGCCCGATGCGATGGTCAGCGCCATCAGGGACAGATTGTTGAGGCTGAATCCCATCAGATACATGATCGCGAATGTGCCGACGATCGACAGCGGGACCGACAGGCTGGGAATCACCGTCGCGGGCACATTGCGCAGGAACAGGAAGATCACCAGCACGACCAGCACGACAGCGAGCCCGAGTTCGAACTCGACATCGTTCACCGATGCGCGAATCGTATTCGTGCGGTCGGTCAGAATCGTCACGTTCATGGATGATGGCAGGCTGACTTCGATGTCCGGCAATATCTTTTTGATATTGTCGACCACCGCGATGACATTCGCCCCCGGCTGCCGCTGCACATTCAGCAGAATCGCCGGCGTGTCATTCATCCAGCTCGCGAGTTTGTTGTTCTCGGCGCCGGCTACGACTTTGCCGATATCGCGCAGGAAAACCGGATTGCCGTTTTTATATGCCACAACCAGATTGGCGTAATCCGGCGCGTTCTGTATCTGATCGTTGGCATCGATCGTGTACGAGCGGGTCGTGCCGTCGAAATTGCCTTTGGGCGCGTTGGAATTGTCGTTCGATATCGTGGTTCTGAGATCGTCGATATTGAGGCCATAGGCCGCCATGGCCTGAAGATTGACCTGAATGCGAACCGCAGGACGCTGGCCGCCATTGATGCTGACGAGCCCCACACCCGGCAACTGCGAAATCTTCTGCGCAATCTGCGTCTGCGCGATGTCCTCGACCTGCGTCAAAGGCAGCGACTGCGCGGTGATCGCCAGCGTCAGAATCGGCGCGTCGGCCGGATTGACCTTGGCGTAAACCGGCGGCGACGGCAGATTTTGCGGCAACAGATTCCCGGCGGCATTGATCGCCGCCTGCACTTCCTGCTCGGCGATATCGAGGCTGAGCGACAGATCGAACTGGAGCGTCAAGACCGACGCGCCGGCGGAGCTGATCGACGACATTTCCCGCAATCCCGGTATCTGGCCGAATTGCCTTTCCAGCGGGGCCGTAACCGACGACGTCATCACTTCGGGGCTGGCGCCGGGCAGGAATGTCTGCACCTGGATGGTCGGATAATCGACCTCGGGCAGCGCCGAGAGCGGCAGGAAGAAAAACCCGACCACGCCGACAAGCATGATGGCGACCATCAGCAAAGAGGTCGCAACCGGGCGTATAATGAATATGCGCGACGGATTCATCGCGTTCTCATCCTGTGTGAACCAACAAAAAGCCGCTCAGCCGCCGTTTGCGGCCTGACCTTGGCCTGAACCAGCCTGTGGCGCGCCCTGCTGTTGCTGGCCGCCACCACGTCCGGCGCGCCCGCCGCCGGCACCCCTGCGCCCGCCGCGCCGGCCCACCTGATCGCCGCCCTGCTGGTTCGCCACTCCCGGCGGCGGAAGCGCCTCGCCGGGAAGCAGCACACGCGCTCCATCGCGAAGCCGATCGGCGCCGTCGACCACAATCGTATCGCCTGCTTTCAAGCCGCTCGCGATCGCGACATGATCGCCATCGGTTTGTCCAAGCTTGACCGGTTGCATGCTGACGCTGTGCGCCTGGGTGTCGACCAGATAGACGAAGGTGCCCTGGGCGCCGCGTCCGATCGCCGCCGTCGGCACAACAATCTGATTGTGCAATGTATCGACCTGCAGGCGGATATTGACGAACTGATCGGGAAACAGTTCTTCCTTGCTGTTGTCGAACATGGCCCGGAGCTTGACCGTGCCGGTGGTCGGATCGATTACATTGTCGACTGTGGCCAGAGCGCCGGCGGCGATTTTCGTCACCTGTGCCCGATCATAGGCATCGGCTGTCAGTTTCGCGCCACCCTGCACGCGCCCCATGATTTGTCCGATATTGTCTTCCGGGACCGTGAACACCACCGACATCGGCTGCATTTGGGTGACCACAACGAGCGGCGTCGCCTGCCCGGCGGTCACCAGGTTGCCGAGATCGACCTGCCTGAGCCCAACCCGGCCGGTCACCGGCGACTTGACGTTCGTATAATTCAAATTGACGTTGGCTGCCTCGACACTGGCCTGATCCGTCTTGATCGTCCCTTCCAATTGGCCGACCAGGGCTTTCTGCGTATCCAGTTGTTGTTCCGCGATGGAATTCTGCGCCACCAGCGTCTCGTAGCGTTTGAGGTCGAGCTGCGCATTGGCAAGCTGGGCCTGATCGCGCGCCAAATTGCCCTGCGCCTGGTCCAGTGTCGCCTGGTATGGCCGCGGGTCGATCTCAGCCAGCGTATCGCCGGCATGCACGACCTGACCCTCCGTGAAATTGATCTTCACCAGATATCCGCCAACCTGCGGCCGTACACTGACGGTCGCGAGCGGAGTCACCGTGCCCAATTCATCGAGATTGATGTCGACATCACCGAGCGTCGCCTTGGCGACGCCGACCGGCATCGGGGCGTTCGCGCCATTGAAAAACGGATTGCGCCTGGCCGTTGCAGTCGTGCTGGGACGGATTTCGTACACCAGACCCGCAACGACCAGCGCAGCCAGACCAACCACAACAGTCTTCATCCCGCCGGGAATAAAACGCGTGAACCCGCGCGCACCGCCCTGCGCCCCAGGTGTCCTTTGATCAGCCCCACGCTGCGGACTCCATGACGGCGGTGGCGTGTCGAAAGGATTTTTCGGCGTTCGTTGATCCATGACTGCGCAATCGCCTTCCTTATAGAGGCGTGTCCTAACATAAATTCAGGCGGTTGGTCAGCCTCGCCTATGGCGTGCAAGCCTCCCCGGGCTCTCACGCCAATGCGAATAACAGAAAAGGGTAGGCGAAATTTGTCAGAAATGTCGGCGTCTTATGCCCGTTCGATGACAATTCCGTAGGCCGCAACCCGGTCGCTTTCTGGCGCGGGAGACGCCACATTCCCGACTGCTAAGCGCCCGAATTGTCTTCGCTTCCACCCTGGGCGGCACGGTTTCCTGCCTTGGTCGGCGC
>JAGWSK010000272.1 GCA_028869355.1 Alphaproteobacteria bacterium
GGCATATTCCTGGGCGGCTTATGGCCTTGAAAGTGTCGTCACCTGGACTCTGACGCCGACGGACGTGGGCACGCGGCTACGCATGGAGCAGTCGGGATTCCGGGCGGATCAGAAGCAGGCCTGGCATGGCGCCCGGTACGGCTGGCAGCAGTCCTTTGTGAATCTGGAGAAGGTCCTGGCCCGGACGGATTAAGGTCTGCCGTCAGTGGAGTGGATATTCGTCATGAAGATTCCCACAACGCGTACGGTTGTTCGCTGTATTCACATCATCTGCAGCATTCCGATCGCCGGTTACATTTACAGCCCGTTTGAAGTCATTCCGGATTATGCTCCCCTGACCCGGTTTGTCTTTGTTCCGGTGATGGTACTTTCGGGTCTGTATATGTGGAAAGGCCATCTCCTTCGGCGGTTTTTTGCGAGATGCCCGGTCTGACGGTGTCATGACATGAATCCAACCGAACGCATTGACCGGATGATCGCGTCTCTCACCGACTGGCGCGGCAAAACTCTTGGGGGCGTTCGCAAGATCATCCTCGGAGTTGATCCTGAAATCATCGAGGAGTGGAAGTGGAGAGGTGTTCCGGTATGGTATCGCGCCGGAATGATATGCACCGGCGAGACCTACAAAAGCATCGTGAAGTTGACCTTTGCCAATGGGGCGGCTCTCGAGGATCCCGCGGGTCTGTTCAATTCGAGTCTCGAAGGAAACACGAGGCGAGCTATCGACTTCCACGAAGACGATAAGATCAATGAACACGCATTGAAAAATCTCCTCCGCGCCGCGATTGCTTACAACCAGACCAAAGCGAAGAAAAAACTATCCACGCGCAGCCGAGCAAAACCATCCGACCGCAAAAGGCGATAGCCTCGCTCTTCCCGCGTGTACAGCGTTATAATGTCATCCGGCATCTTGATGGCGAAGCCGGATGAGCTGTTACCGGCAAACGATGATCGTCCCCGCTGTTGCGTTGCCGCTCCACGCCTGCGCGTCATCGCAGCCGCCTGCGCCATCGACGATCGGGTTAGGCCTGGAGCGTCTGCGCATCGGAATGACAAAAGCCGACGCGCAGGCAGCCTATCCGGCTCTCACCGAACGCGGGGGCTTCGACAATTTTCTCCAACTGGAGCTGCCGCCGTATCAGTGGGAGGGGTGTTCGTTTTATGTGGCGGTCGACTTTGTCAACGACAGGCTGCAGCAAATCAACGTTGGAGCCGATGCAAAGGAAGATGATTCCTGCAAGGTCACGGTGCTGCGTGAAATCGCGAAGCAATACGGTCCACCCCAAAAAGGCGAACCGCTGTACGCCTTCACAATTTATATGGTGAAAAATACCGCACTCGAGGTCGATGTGATGGACACCGAGCCGAAGGGCGACACTTCCGCCTTGGCAGAGTTGGGTTACCTGAGGAAGGGGATGGTCGGTCCGTTCGGCGATGTCAGCCCGGGCTCGCTCGAGATGGGGCGAATTTTCGGCGTTGTTTTTCGCGATCCGAAAGCCGGAATCATTTTGGTCCAATAGCCAAAGGTGCGACACTCAGGGCGCGCGCCGGAACGACGGCGTGCTTATCACCCCTTCAACGGGCGCGTGCAAGCGGCGGTTGGGAACCGCTTCTTCAGCAGCAAACGGAGATGCCAACACGCGCCTCTTCGGTTTCGTTCACGCCAATGGCGGACGGAATCGCACGCGATCCATTTCGATAATCGCTAGACGGCTTCTTACAGCGTCAAGAAAGGCCGGCACATGAACAAACCGTTCGACGACTCCAACGATTGTGGAAGCAGTCGCATCGTCCGGCAAACGCAACACGACAAGTCCGGCGTAATCCTCAGGCGGGAATTCCCGGATATCGGCAAAGTCCAGATCCCTGGTAAGCAGGACTGCATCCGTGAGCTTGGCGCGCGTGGCGATGTCCTGATCCGACGCTGCGGCCAATCCGCTATCACGGGCAAATTCAACATCATGGCCGCGCTTCAGCAGAAGCGGCACGATTGAGCGCGGCAGATTTGCATCGACCAGGAAACGCACGCGACACTAATCTGCCGGAAGAGGATGGAAAGATTCCTGTTCTGCGATTTCGCCGACGAACTTCAATGCGGCGCGGATATCGTCGGCGGTAATATCGTATTCACGCTCGATCTCCTCAAAAGTCATACCGCCGGCAAGACTGCCGACCACCACCGTGACCGGTACACGCGATCCGCGGATGACTGGTTTTCCGTGACTGATAGAGGGATCGATAACGATTCTTTCTGAGGCCATCATAGGGCAAATGTAGCGTTTTTTTACAGCTTGTCGAGTTGCGATGGACCGGCGGCAGCTGGCTTGGATATTGGCAGATTGGCGCCTTGGCGATCATGTCGCCGGTTTCACAGGTTTGTATACAGGGAAGGGGCGACAAGCGGACTCTGAATGATCACCCCGTCGCGCGGAGCTTTTTCTTCAGCAGGAGGCGGAGATATTGTCCGGTGTAGGAGCGCGCGACGCGTGCGACTTCTTCCGGCGTGCCTGCGGCAACAATTTCGCCGCCGCCGTCGCCGCCCTCCGGTCCCAGATCGATGATCCAGTCCGCCGTTTTGATGACATCGAGATTGTGCTCGATCACGACGACGGTATTTCCGGACTCCACCAGCTCGTGGAGCACATCCAGCAGCTTGCGGACGTCTTCGAAATGCAGCCCGGTCGTGGGTTCATCGAGAATGTACAAAGTCCGTCCGGTGGCGCGCCGTGACAGCTCTTTCGCCAGTTTCACCCGCTGCGCTTCGCCGCCGGATAGAGTTGTCGCCTGCTGCCCGACCTTGATGTAGCCGAGACCAACGCGGGTCAATGTGTCGAGCTTTTCGCGGATCGCGGGCACCGCCTTGAACAGTTCGGCGCCGGCTTCGACCGTCATGTCCAGCACGTCGGCAATCGAATAGCCGCGGAATTTCACTTCCAGCGTCTCGCGATTGTAGCGCTTTCCGCCGCAGACATCGCATTGCACATAGACGTCGGGCAGGAAGTGCATCTCGATCTTGATCACGCCGTCGCCCTGGCAGGCTTCGCAGCGGCCGCCTTTGACGTTGAACGAAAACCGCCCCGGACCGTAACCGCGCGCTTTGGCTTCCGGCAGTCCGGCAAACCATTCGCGGATCGGTGTGAACGCGCCGGTATAGGTCGCAGGATTCGAACGCGGCGTGCGCCCGATCGGCGACTGATCGATATCGATCACCTTGTCGAGGAATTCGAGCCCAAGAATCTTGTCGTGTTTGGCCGGATGTTCGCGCGCGCCGAGCAGGCGCCGCGCCACGGCCTTGTACAGCGTTTCGATAATCAGCGTGGATTTGCCGCCGCCGGAAACGCCGGTGACGCAGGTGAAGGTGCCGAGCGGCACCCGCGCCGTTACATTTTTCAGGTTGTTGGCTTGCGCCCCGATTACTTCCAGCCAGTGGTTGTGCACCGCGCGCCGGCGCGTGCTGGAAAACGGGATCTGCTGCACGCCGGCGAGATATTGCCCGGTCAGGCTCTTGGGATCAGCAATCACGTCGGCCGGCGTGCCTTCCGCCACGACATGGCCGCCATGAATTCCCGCGCCCGGTCCCATATCGACGACATAATCGGCGGTGCGGATCGCCTCCTCATCGTGTTCGACGACAATCACGGTATTGCCGAGATCGCGCAGATGCTTGAGCGATTCCAGAAGTCGCGCATTGTCACGCTGATGCAGGCCGATCGAAGGTTCGTCGAGCACGTAAAGCACGCCTGACAAACCCGAACCGATCTGCGACGCGAGGCGAATGCGCTGGCTTTCGCCGCCCGACAGCGATCCCGACGCGCGGGCGAGGGTCAGATATTCGAGGCCCACATTGTTGAGGAAATGCAGCCGCGCCCGGATTTCCTTCAAGATACGCGCCGCAATTTCGCGCTGCTTCGGCGTGAGCTGCGAATCCAGTTCGCCAAACCAGCGATCTGCCGCCTTGACCGACATGTCGCAGACCTGCCCGATATGCAGGCCGGCGATCTTCACGCACAAAGCTTCTGCCTTCAGGCGATACCCATTGCAGACATCGCATGGGCTCTGCGCCTGAGACCGCTCCAGGTCTTCGCGAATCCACGACGAATCGCTCTCCTTGTAGCGCCGCT
This sequence comes from Alphaproteobacteria bacterium, assembly GCA_028869355.1. Taxonomy (GTDB): domain Bacteria; phylum Pseudomonadota; class Alphaproteobacteria; order Micropepsales; family Micropepsaceae; genus CAIYRG01. The sequence continues at coordinate 4,122 of JAGWSK010000272.1, forward strand.
CCATATTCGGGATGACACCCTCGAAGCTCTTCTTCACGTCGTAGCGGCGCATGCCGTCGTCGTAGGAGAACTTGATCTCTTCCTCGCCGGAGCCGAACAGGATCACTTTCTTCACCCGCTCCGGCAGATCTTCCCACGCGGTGTTCAGCGACACTTTGTAATGGCGCGTGATCGCATCCAGCGTTTGCAGGTAATAGGGTGAAGACGAACGTGCCCATGGCGCAATGGCGCCTTGCCGCAAACTGACATGTTCGTCGGGCACCACGAGTTCGGGATCGAAATACAGTTTTGATCCCAGCCCGTCACATTCCGGGCAGGCGCCGTGCGGATTGTTGAATGAGAACAGCCGCGGCTCGATTTCGGGAATGGTGAATCCCGAAACCGGGCAGGCGAATTTCGACGACATGATCAGGCGCTTCGGTTCGCCATTCTCCTTTTCGTCGGCGAATTCCACGGCCAGAAGTCCATCGGCCAGGTCGAGCGCGGTCGCAATTGAGTCCGGCAGACGGTTCCCGATATCGCTGCGCACCGCCAGGCGGTCCACCACCACCTCGATATCGTGCTTGAGCTTCTTGTCGAGCGCCGGCGTCTCCGCGATTTCGTACATCCGGCCGTCGATCTTGACCCGCTGAAAGCCTTTCTTCTGCAGGTCGGCCAATTCCTTGCGGTACTCGCCCTTGCGGCCGCGCACGATCGGCGCCAGCAGATAGAGCCGCGTGCCTTCAGACAGCGCCAGAATCCGGTCGGCCATCTGGCTGACGGTCTGGCTTTCGATCGGCAATCCGGTGGCCGGTGAATAGGGCACGCCGGCACGCGCATAAAGCAGGCGCAGGTAATCATAGATCTCCGTCACCGTGCCTACGGTCGAGCGCGGATTGCGCGAGGTGGTGCGCTGTTCGATCGAGATGGCCGGCGAAAGCCCGTCGATGTGGTCGACATCGGGCTTCTGCATCATTTCCAGGAA